>JAISOY010000068.1 GCA_031275285.1 Bacteroidales bacterium
CCCAACAGTGTCAGGGCGCATATTTTCCGGTATGATTATTATCTTGCACTCGCATTGTATGTATTTGAACGGGCAGGCATCACCTCGCAGGAGCAGGTTGCACTCTGCCCCCAGGCCGAGCGTATGTACCGGTTACTGGTCCAGTCGGACAATCAACTGAAAGAAATAGGTTATGAAGATATGCCGGAAGGATTTTATGAGGATTTCCTCGAACGGGTGAAACAGGAAAAGATGAAACCCGAAAACCAGCAATTTCAAAGATTACAACAAATAGTCAGATAATATTAATCTTATCAGTCATGAAAAAAATACCATTATTATTGATTACCATCCTGGGCGTCACAGGATTATTTGCACAGGACGGCAACCCCTTTGCCGAATACGGGTATCATTTTCCTGTTGTTACCGCTACCAACGGACGTTTTCAGGAGATACACGACAACGAGGAAGTAGTGGTCATTGGTACGGTGTTGTTCCACACCAGCGCGGATACGGTGATGGGGGAATTTGTACCCGATACCGCCATTCTACAAATTGAACCGCAAACGGTGGGGATTTGCAGGTTCCTTACACCTGACCCGTTGGCAGAAAAGTATTATCATATTTCGCCATATGCGTATGTAGCCAATAACCCTATTAAGTACATCGATCCGGACGGCAGGAAAATAGTAATTACAGGCGCATTGAGTGATGAAGCTTTGCGGCAATTGCAACATAGGGCTGGTGATAGATTAACTTTGACAAAAAGTGATGATGGAAATATTACATACTCCCAAAATGGAGATGGAAAACTTAGGGGAGATGCCAAACGAATAGCTGGAATGATAGATGATAATTCTATAACAGTTAATATGGGTACCACTTCTTCAAATGAAACTTCTACAGGTAATTATTTCATTGGTGGAGCATTTATGGGAAATGAGGTACAAAGAGATGAAGACAATAATATCACAGTAACCGCGAATCAAGAAGTTAATCCTAATGTTTTAGGTGCTGCGGATGAACATACGGAAACATTAGGTAAATTAACAATGCATGAAGCAACCGAAGCATATCAGGGAGCAAAAATTTCACAAAAAAAAGGAATTTCAAGTCCAAATAGTGCTAGCCCGGGAACAGTATACCAGCGAGCACATAGACGTGCTACCCCACAAACACCAGTACATCAAGTAATGTATGATAGAGAGGGAAATCAAACACAAAACATTAATAGTGCAGCTAGAGTTGAATGGTATGTTGAAAGAAATGGAAGAAGAAAGGTAATACAAACATTACAATAACATATTCATGAAAAATTTTATAAAAATAACAGTGGGGGTAATTCTTTTTTTTAGTTACTCATGTAAATCTAGCGAGAAACTGCTTAACAATGATAAAACATGGAATAATAAGATGTATGAAATAAAAAAAATAAAGGAGGAAAAATCCCTGTATATAATATATGCCATAAGAAATGATTCATTATTTAAAATTTTGACAGAAAAAATATGCCCTGAAATTACATATTGTAATAAGATTAAAAGAGGTAAAAGTTATAATTTAGATTTACATATAACCTTTCCAACAAAAACAATTTTAGGGAAAACAGTTACTGGTGATTTTTATAGTAGAGTTGTAGGTTTAAGCTATAAAGAGGATATAATAAAACCAGAAAAAAAATCACATAATACTTTATATATTGCTGACAATTTAAAATGCTTGTGCATTGATAATTAAAAAAATAAACAAGGTCTACATATCAAAGGTAATGCAGGAGTGAGAGGGGGTAGATTAATAAATGTCCGTTAGATTATGAAGTCTAAGAGGTTAAAAATCGGCTTGATATTTGTATTAGTATTTTTAATAATTAGTTCTTTTCTTATATATCTTTTAGGGAGAGAAAATATAGGTTTAGCTATTGACCGAATAGGAGTTACAAAAAATAAATTCCATATAACCATTGATGAAAAAATAAATACTAAGGACTTATATATCTATTGGATAGGAGAAACCGAATATACCAGAAATACAGAATACAATCAAATGTTGATTCATCACGTTGTACTACAATGTGATGTTTCTCCATCATATGGTAAAAATAAATTTATTATAAAGTATCAAGACAAAACATCCGAAAATTGGTATTTTAAAAAAACACGCTTATTCAAAACATAATTACACATTTGATTTCAAAATAGATAATGATGTTTTGATTGTAAATTGGAGTATTAATATTTGGTATGATACAAATAATACTGAGGGTACACTAATAATAGAATGATGAAAAAATGTTTTTTATATATATCTATATTATTTATTGGTATATCAGCTTTTGCTGAAGATAATGAATCAATATATTTCGATGTATACAATGAATTTTCCGATATGTTAAATGATAAACAGCCATTATGTTTTAAGCGTGCTGTGTTTATATGTGAAAATGCATTTTTTGCAAACCAATTAAACTATGAAGATTTTTGTAAGGTTATTACGGAGAAAGCATTATTTTGTGATAAACTAAATAATGCTCTTGATTTAGAATATGTGAAAAAGGATAAGAGTAAAACTAAAATCCACGCCTCTGTATTTAAATTCATGACTGATACTATTCCCATTATAGTACAAGATTCTATTGTTTTACTTCATATTCCATTTCATTACAACTTGGATGATTTCACAGGAGAAAAAGACTGGAGCAACATGTTTGTCATCAAACTACTTGAAACCCATAAAGGCAATTGTCATTCCTTACCTATCCTTTACAAGCTTATCTGCGAAGAAATGGGAGAACGTGCATGGTTGTCTTTTGCCCCCAACCATTTATACATCAAACTGCGAAACGAACAATCAGGCTGGTACAATACCGAATTAACGACCGGTCATTTTCCCACCGATGCATGGTTGATGGCTTCGGGTTATGTGCATATAGATGCCATTCGTAACGGGGTATATATGGATACCTTATCGCAAAAACAATCTATTGCCATGTGTTTGATCGATCTGGCAGAAGGATTTCAAAAGAAGTTCGGCAATGATTTTAATCCGGGGTTTGTGCTGAACTGTTGCGAAACTGCATTGAAGTATTATCCGAACTATGTGAATGCCCTTCTTTTACAAGCTGAAACACTAATGAAGGCATACCGGAAGCAACCGAACAAAAACACACCCGAAAACAAGCAATTACTTACACGGCTCAATGGCATGTATAGCCGTATCCACAAACTCGGTTATCGGAAAATGCCCGACAAGATGTATCTGGAATGGCTCATGTCCTTACAGGGACAAAAGGAATATCAGAATCAGACATTGATCAATTAAATTTATTTTTCATTGCTCGAGTACTCAAATAATACCGGAGCATTCATTTGATGGGGATAGTATGATGCAATATGATGTTGCTTCCACTATTGCCTATATCTTCGGATTAGAACCTCCCCAAGTCTGGATTGGCCGTCCGTTAAAGCAGGTGTTTGCCGAATAATAAATCTTATTTCGAAAATCTCCTGTTCCCCATATAACCATGTTACAGTTCGAACATGATCTGGATTTCAATAATTTTACACCGTATTAGGAAAATCCGGAAATAAATTGTTATATTTATTGTTGCTTTATTCCGGAGAAAATATCCGGCAGGTTGTTTTATGTACCTGAAAAGATTTAATGACACATTTTGTTTTGTCGGTAAATAGATAAGGAGAGCTATATAAACAGGTTGTAGAGCTTAAACTAATTTTAAACAAAATGAGTATGAAAATTTCCATTGCTTTGGCATCTTCCATGCCTTTTATTGCCATTGGCTTCACAGCCGGAAAAATCGAAAGCCCCCAAAAATAACCATATAAAATTTAACAACATGCGATTAAGAAGATTTTTGGTATTGCCTGTTATACTGCTCGTTTCGGTCATGGCTTCATGCAATTTCGACGGCACAGGAAAAGGGAACAGAAATACGGAAGTAACATCGCTCCGGACACGTAATCTGGTCAATCCGGAAGGGGTCGATAAAGCGGTTTTCAGTTGGAAAATAGAATCCGGGGAACTGGGAGTCTTACAAAACGCTTATGAGATCGAGATAGCTTCATCCGAGAAAGCACTGGAAAAAGGCTCCGCCGATGTTTGGAGATCCGGAAAAATGATTTCGGACGAGCAACTTTTCGTAGAACCCAAAGTTAGCCTCAAATATGGAGATCTTTACTGGTGGCGCGTACGCGTATGGGACGGCAACGACAAAGTCACCGGATGGAGTGTTCCGGCCAGATTTTCGATCGGTCCCGCCCCGGGAGACTGGAAAGCCAAATGGATCACTTCGAAGTGGACGGCAGACAGTCCGATGCCGTATTTCAGGAAGGTATTCGATGCTTCGACAGGCGGTAAAAAACCTGTAAGAGCCGTGATATACTTCAGCGGCCTGGGATACGGCGACCTCTGGTTCAATGGTGAGCTGGTAGACGAAACGCGTGTGCTCGACCCCGGCCAGACGAATTACGAACAATTTGCTTTCTATACGACCTTTGATGTAACGCCGCAACTTCTTAAAAACGAAAATTGTATAGGTGTAATGCTCGGCGAGGGGTTTTATGCGCAAGGCAGGGTCTGGGGTCCGGGATTCAAGTACGGCGACCCGGTGATGAGCCTGCAGATGGAATTGATATACGAGGATGGTTCACGCAAGGTGATCGTTTCGGACGAATCGTGGCAGTGGTCTCCGGGCCCGGTGTTGTATGCGAATGTTTATGCCGGAGAGATTTATGATGCCAACAAGGAGATAAAGGGATGGTCGGAGCCCAAGACTGCTGTGGAAGGCTGGAAAAACGCCGAAATAGCCTCATCCGGCGTTATTCCGGCACAGCTACGTCCACAAGTGATGGAGCCGATACGTTATCAGCAGGAGATCCCCGCAGTAGATATGTGGCAGGATCCGCAAGGTAACTGGATATTCGATTTCGGCGTTAATATAGCCGGGGTTCCGCGTATAACCATAAGCCAGCCACAAGGTACGCGTCTGAAAATGCGTATGGGCGAAGCGCTGAACGATGATCGGTCGGTAGACTATTCCACCACCGGAGTATTTGCCACCGGAGTGATACAGACCGATGAATATATCTGTACCGGAAAAGGAACCGAAATATGGACTCCCCGTTTTACTTACCACGGCTACCGCTATCTCGAATTTTCGGGATCGACCACCAAACCGGAACTTTCGTGGATAAAGACCGTATTGGTACATAACGATCTGGATCGTCGGGGAGAGTTCGAGTGTGCAGACCCGCAGATAAACCGCCTGCATGAACTGGCAGTTCGTACCATGCTTGCCAATACCCACAGCATACCTACCGACTGTCCCCACCGCGAACGTTGCGGATGGCTCGGAGACGCTCATGCTGTGGCTCCTTTCGAAAACCTCAATTTCAACATGTATAATTTCTGGATGAAATACCTGCTGGATATAGCCTCTACCTCATCCAGGTTTGAAAAGAATACCTTGCATCAGAAACTCCATAACAACCAGTTCTACTTTACGGACAAACAGCCGGGTATCCCCCATATGATTGCTCCTGGACGCCGACTGTGCGGTGTGGCCTCGCCCGACTGGGGTACGGCGGTGGTACAGATACCCTGGTACACCTATCTCTATTACGGCAATAAGGAACCACTCGAAATGTATTATGAGACAATGAAACAATGGGTGGATCATACCAATTACCTCACATATCACCCGATCGATATTGAGACTACGCCCGATATAGTGGCTTACGGATTAGGAGACTGGTGTCCTCCCGGCGGCAACAGACAGATAGATTGTCCGATATCCCTGAGTTCGACGGCATTTCATTATAACGATGCCCGTCTGGTAGCCAGGACCGCCGAATTGTTAGGTAAAACCGCCGATGTAAAGCGTTATAACGAAATGAAAGAGCGCATAGCTGCCGCTTTTATTGAGAAATTCTATGATAAGGCAAACAAAACTTTCGGAAGCCAGACCGCTAATACCATGGCACTTGATTTCGGACTGGTTCCGGAAGGTGATGAAAAAGCCGTATCGGATGCTATAGTCCGTAATATGAAAGAAGAACGCCATAATTTCATTCATACCGGTATATTCGGATTGGGGCGTGTGGGGCAGGCTCTTTCACGTTACGGCAACGGGAGTCAGGCATGGGCTGCGTTTACCAAAAAAGGAGAAAACAGTTTCGCATATATGTGGGACAATGCGGATGCTACCTCCCTTTGGGAAACGCTGCCTATCAGTTCACAAAGTATGGAAAAAGGTCGAAAAGCCTCTCTGAACCATCCTATGCAGGGTGTGTATGACGCATGGTTCTATGAAGATATTGCCGGTATCCGTCCCGATGAATCGGGCGCAGGTTTCAAGGTGATACGTTTTGAACCAACTGTTACCGACATGCTCCCGTGGGCGAAAGCCGCTATAGATACCCCTTATGGAAAGGCCGTCAGCGATTGGTCGAATGAAGGCGGGAAACTGACATGGAAAATAACCATTCCGGCAAATACTTCCGGAATTGTAGCACTTCCGGATGATAAAATGATTACGGTGAATGGCGAGGCCCCGGCATTCGTAGCATCGGGACATAAGGATGGAAAAAAGCTTTATAATTTCCCGTCGGGTAATTATTTGGTGATCGTGGAATAACCTCTGTTATTATCCTGTCGCATTTGTTTTGCCGGTTATCCGGATTTTTCGTCTTATTGGGTATATCGATTTTCATCGTAGAGATTACGGATATCCCAACTTTCATGACAAATTTTTCGGCAGCAGACTGAAACAGGGAAAACCTTCCTCAAAAAGAATCTGAAAAATTCTAAAAGACATGATTGAAAGACAATTTCTAACGAGAAAACAGAAAGCCCATAAAAGACAATAAACCTTAAAGTTATATTATCCTATACAGGCTTCTAAACGTAATAAACAGATAACTTTTACCTGATCACTTCAGTGATTATTTTACTTTATAACGGTACATCGCAAAGCTGTTCTGTTCTGGGAGTGTAACTGAAACCTTTCCTGACTTTCCCACCTTTTGCTTCATCTTTTTCCCTTTTCCCAATAACGGGGTAAATTCTACAGTCGATCCTTCGTTGAGGTATACAGATATTTCTGCAGACGCTTCGGGGTTTTGTTCGCGGAATACCAACAGATAACCCTCGTTTTCTTTTATGGACTGGAATCCTGTCCATGATTTTCCAGACGGTTCATCACCTACCGGCAGGATGGTTCCCTGATGGAAATCATGTTGTATCTTTTTGTATCCCTTTACCAACGGACCGATTGAAAAAGCCTCATCCGGTAATCCCGTTCCCTCCATCCATGCAAGCGGTTGTGCCGCCATTGTCGTGGCAAAAAGGTACTCAAAAGAATAGCCTGCAGGAGCGAAACGATCGTTTTTGTAATTATCCTGGTTGCGCCATTTATTGAGGAATTCAATCTGTAATCTTTCGGCAGGAACATATCTGGAAAGCATCCATAGATTACGTAAAGTCCAGAAAGGGTAATAATTGGTCCAGTCCGTATATCTGTTTTCGAGGAAGATGTTGCCATATTCCCCGAAATAGAAATATCCTCCGCGCCTTCCTGCCGTGGCATCCAGGTTAAAAACCGCCTGGTTCCCGGTAGCCTCAAGCACCCGGTCGAAAATCTTCCGTACCCTTATTTCGGAAAGCTTATTAGGTATAGATAAGCCATCTATCTTAAATGTACGTATACCATAATTCTGATAGAGATAGATCATGGCGGCGGCATCTTTTTCCCAGTCCTCATAATTATTCTGAATACTAGGATTGAACCACAGGCAGACTTCAATACCCAGATCCTTTCCTTTTTGCACTACAGGAGTCAGTCCATTGGGATATTTAGCCGGATCAGGCTTCCAGTAATCAGGATTATCCCATATGTTTTTGAACGATCCGCCGAAAGCAGAGTTGGCGCTTTTCCCCAATTGCCATCCGTCATCGATCTGGAAATGCGTAATTCCCAAACGGGCTCCCGTTTCCACTTCCTTAATGCTGAAGACCTCATTTACCTTACGATCCTGTCCCCTGTCACCCCAGGTGTTCATCATGATCATTTCATCCCTTCCATCAACCAGCGTCCGGACATTTTTCTGATAGTTACGTAAAGCCATCAGTCGGTTTTGTTCTTTCCCTGCATACACCCCGGTCACTATACCATAAGCACGGATCCACTCACCGGATTCCAGGTCGGAGGTTTCTACCCCGATCCCTATCACCTTAATACTACCAGCATTTGCAATGAAATCAGATCCGGGATAAGCCAGTTGTACGCTGGAACATGGAGCTTCTTTCAGGAAAAACAGACCATTATCATTTTCCATATTTTCAAAGAAAAGGAGATTCCCGCGATAAGTATTTTCGCGGTACGAAAGTGCTTCGTAAGGTCGTACCAGGGTATTGTTCCGGTCGGTTACATCGAAGAACTCCACGGACGAAATACGCCAGTGTCGGCCGGGTAATTTAATCTGCTCCAGCACCGGAATATCATTTTTATGGGACAAGGTATTGAGCGACTCTATGTTTTTCAGGTCAGCGAGGTTAGTTTTTTCAGTAGCCCATATACCTTCGGCGGATCCCTTCAGGTAGGTATCGCATGCAATAGCCGGGCAACCGGGATATATTCGGTAGACCCTTTTAATATGGAGTTTATCTGTGGTATAGGTCACTGCAAGTTGGGTATGTTCGGGAGAAATAGGAGTAGCGCCGACTTTCAGGGTTGTCCGGTCTGCATTAACAGCTTGTTTACTTTGTTTTGGAAGAGAGAAGTCCGGGACTTTACTACTGTTGAGCCATACCTGTTGGTTTTGCTTATCCGTGATACTGAAAGTGATCAGATTACCTCCGTTCCACAGGAATTTGCGTTCGATCAATCCGTTTCCTATATACAGGGTGTCGGATTTGAATGATACATAACAATCGTCGGCAGATGCGTTACATATCTGTATTGTAATAACAAATAAAGAGATAAAGAATAAATGTCTCATGTGAATATAATTATTTTTATGGTTCAAGATTCAAGATTTCGAATATATAGTTCATGGTTAAAGACTAAAGAGCAAATTTTACAACCTTGTACTTTTTAACGGATACTGTTCATTTTTGTTTTTTCATATATCCGTGCCGGGATAAGAAATTATCGGTAATACGCCTTATGGTATAAAAATCATTGGTAAGCTCCTTTCTATACTGAAAGATGGGGTGTCCCGCTCCTTTCAGTAGGTGGAGCTCGCACTCCACGTTTTGGGACTGTAACCTTCTTTCGAATTCCTGTGCAGTTTTTACAGGGATCAGCTGGTCTTTTGTTCCTAATATGAAAAGGGTGGGCGGCGTATTTGAAGAAATATTATGTAAAGGAGATATTTCCTTAAACCTTTCTTTCATAGCCTGTGATCCATAGCCATTTTCTCCGTTGTCTACAACGGGGTAATACAATAGCAACAGATCGGGCCTGTAACTTACCTTTGACTTCCTGCCGGTATCCTGTATGGTTCCAAGCGCTGCAGCCAGGTGCCCGCCTGCAGAAGCGCCTGCAGCTGCGATTTTCCCCGGATCGATATGGTATTCTGATGCATTTGTCCGAAGCCATTCAATGACATCTTTTGCATCCTCAAAACTTTCGAATGGGGAAGACTTATGCATGTAAGAGATACGGTATTCAGCAGAAACCGCCACCATACCTTTTGATGTATAGTAAGCACATTCCCTGTAAAACTGCAAAGGAGTTCCCAATGCCCATCCGCCTCCGAAAAAGAAGACGATTACGGGCCGTTTTTGTTTTTTCCTCAGGTGATCGGGCATGAAGATATGAAGTTTCAATTCTTCCCCTGTATCTAATGTTTTATAGGTAACCATCCGGGGATGAAAAGCCTGTCCGGAAGGAGCCAGGATATTTTTCATTGCCTCGAACCATTGATCGGCCATTTTTTCTGCACCCTGTCGGTTAGGATGTACCATATCATTGATCGTATGCTGCTTCCAGTCAAAACCCGTTGCGTGGTCTACCAATATTACATGATCATCGTTCATTTCCTTCACCATCCTTTCGATTTCCAGGTTTAATCCGGGAATATACGAATATTTAGGTAATTTCCCACTTGTCACAACCTCTGCAACCAGAATGTAGACATCCGGATTGATAGATTTGATCTTTCGGATGATGGACTGATAAGCACTAATGATTCCCGTAACGGGTTTTTCCGTGTCGAAATGATTGTGTCCGGCATGGAGTAAAACGAAATCGGCAGGATATTTATGGTAAATACTGTCGATATGGGCATCCAGATATTCTGCATTTTTCCCGCTGAATCCAGAGTGATTCAACGAACCGATCCTACATTTGCCGGACCGGGGACCGATAAAATCAAAACTGTATCCTGCAATGAAAAGGCGTTCCCATAAAGGAAAAAGATATGAATGAAAATAATCCCCACCTGCCGTCAAGGAATCTCCCAGACCCATGATAGTGAATCGTTTTTGTCCTTTAGCCGTTTGTCCGTAGGTATAGAGGGATATGAACGCAGACAGGAAAAGGATACAACAATATTTAAAGCGAATAACCATAGAAATACAAGACTTTATTTATTGAATTTAACTTAAAAGTTTCATTTTGCGAAATAAATCCGTTAAGGAATTGACTTTACAGCAGCATATCTTCACAGCAACAGACCGGTAGTTCATAACTAATAAAATATTCGGTTCGCCATCTATCGGTCCGGCTTTCTTTTTATTTTGACCTGCGTTTTGGGTAAAAGCCGGAATAATTCCTAATATGATGCAGATGGTTAAAAATGTGTATTCGCTTATTAAAATTTGCATGGTGTAAATTATTTTACTTCAATCACCCAATTTCCCGGGGACAGCATATTCAGGTTCTTTTTTTGTTTTGAATTGATGTGGATTTTTTTGCCGTCTGTTATTTCTTTTGGCAGGTTTATTACCGCTTTTGTTTGATCCGGAACAAACAGTTCCAATTTATAAATTGCTTTATTTTCGATATTAATACGGATATTGCCGGTTGGGGTGGGGACAACAGCCTGAACTGATTTTAAATTTCCTGACTGTGGAGCGACGGAGAATACTTCGAATCTGGGTTTGATTGGTTCTATGCCGGCTATATATTGCATTAGCAGAGACAGCACTCCTCCCGACCATCCGTGGTTCCGTGATTGGGAAAAAGAAGAAAACTCCCAACCTTCGGGCAGGGTGCTTATCTTGCTTTCGACCATGCCTTTATATCGTTCTTTGATTCTTTTCAGAGCATCATCACCCGCTCCTATTTTTAGTAATGCCTCCAGGACAAATTTCTCCATATAAGGGCTGGCATGTTTTTCTTTATTTAAGACCAACCGGATATTTTCCCATTTATCCTTGTCTGCCAGTCCCGTAACAACAGCCATAGCATTGGCACGATCATCGGTTTCACCTTTATACGAGGGTGAACGGTATTCTTTACCTGTCCAGAAAATACGGTTGAAATTACTATATATACTCTTCATCTGCCTGTCGTATGAAATCGTATCCTGAAATTGGCCAGCCATTATTGCGATTTTTTTTGCCATGTCAATTGCCGAATAGTACCAGACATTGTCCAGAAGAGGTACATCCTTGTTCCGACCCCAGTCCTGCCAGTCCCATTTACCGTCACGATGAACCACCAGGCCACCTTCGCCGATCTGCCATAAACCGGTATATTTTTTAATGGCCGGATATGCATTTATCAGGGTTTCAGAATCGCCCGAAAACAGATAGTAGTAACCCAAACTCGGTTTACTGATTGCTGCCAGGCTCTGCAGGGGTAATTCCCGATACGGACCATACATAAGTGGAGGATGAGGACCAGGTATGGGAGAATAAAGGACGCCTTCTTCCGTCTGCCAGTTGACCAGTTCATTAATCGCTTTTTGGGAAAGAAAATAGACATCAGGAGAAAAGACATAGTATGATTGTAGGGCTTCGATTACTACATCACCCCACCACATGGCGCGTTCCCGTGTAGGGCAATCCATAAAATTATCACGCATATTTACGTATAGGGTTCTGCGGGCCTTTTCCCAAAGTATATTATAAAAATTGTCGTCGCAGTTAAAGCTTCCTTCAAATGCCGCATTATAGCCGGTTTCTCTATATTTCAATGAAATAATTTCTATTTCAGGAGAAAAGCAGTACCAAACCTGTTCACCGCTCATCCATCCCGGGCATTCAAATTCCTGAATACCTTCTTTTGTAATATATTCTGCACGGACATTATAAGCTCCTCCATCGGTATAGTAATCCGTTCGTATATCAACGCGCATTCCCGCCTTGGCTTTGATTTTAAAGTATGGGGTAACCTGTGCATTATATGGTAATTGCATGGTCAGAATATTTCCCATGGAAGTAGCAGGAAATTTATTCGTATAATCTTTTAATCCAAAATCTTTCCATTGCGGTATAGATCTTATTACTAGTTTTCCCCATGGTTTTTGTGGCGTTTTTCCGAATTCTGTTGCATGTTTCCATGCTTTGTCGTCATAGTTTGTGTCATACCAATTTTCTATTTCATTACGGGCGTCATAAACGACGTTAAATTCCGCTAGAGGGCGATATGGTTGGGTTCCCCTGATCAATATATCAAATGCCGGATGTTGTTTTACTTTCCATGTTCCGTCGCTGATGATTTTTTGTTTTCCGTTGATGGCTTCGAAAAATAACCCGCCGTGCCCGCTTCCGTTATGCCCGTGTCCTTCCTTTCCCCAGTACCAAACAAGTATGGCAATGGTATTTTCCCCTTTTCTGAGAAAAGGACGAAGATTTAAAGTATCGGCATATGTATCTTTGGGATTGGGCGTTCGTTTCAATCCCCCTTCCCGGATTACCAAATCTCCGTTGATCCAAAGCCAATATTTTGAATCGACAGCAATCGTTGGTGGGACAACAGAAGGTAAATCCTTTGCCTCTATTGTTTTTCGGAATGCAATCCATGTATTGGGATTACTTTGCTTATCCCATATCCATTGCGCAGTATATTGAGCATGCAAAAACGAACTGTAGACTAAAATTAAAAAAAATAATATTTTTCGTATTATCATAACGTTAAAAATAATTATCGTTCCAATCCTTCCGATGAAGAAAACAAACAAACACGAAAACAATAGATATTATATAATTGATATTTAATGGATTTTATATAAAGCTGAATTTAAAATTCAGATAAATAATCAAAAAATCTTGAGGTTTTCAGAAGTTTTCAAGGTGAATCCTTCCTTCTATCCAAAAATTTGTAATCCGAACAGTGATACCGGCACATTTTCGTGAGAACGATGGAATTGAACGGTTAATGATTTCGTTTGAACGGGTTTTTCGAATTTTATTTCATTACGGGAATGATGGTTGTCTGATTTTTCATAAATGACCGTTCCTTTATCATCTACTATGTTATATTTCTGAACACAAAAAGGAATTACGTCTTCAGGATGCCCCATGAGGCAGGATTCCATCGGATGATCAAAATCGGTATCGAACCACAGTATCATGGAACGGATCGACTGTACCTGTTTCCATTCGCATATTATAAAGGGTTGTTTATCATTCAACGGTGCTATCCAGGAGTTGGCAGCGCCTGATCCGGGACGGAAAATACCGGTTTTTAATTGTTCCGTGCCGAATACTTTTAATGCCGGATCGAATTTCATGGCAATGTTTTTTCCTCCGGGTCTTCGTCCGGGCGTATACATCGGAATTTCTTCCACCCCATGTTTTTCATTTTCTTTCTGATTCCATCTGTAAAAAAGAGACAGTACACCTGTTAACCTGATATCGGATTGTGCTACCGAAAGGTTTTCGTTCTTTTTCAGAATGATAAATCCATACTGTGCTTCTTTCAGGGATATCTTAAAATCTATTTCGATTTCAGATGTTCCTTCCGATACCTGAAAATCTTTCCTGGCAAGAACGACATCGGGAGTATAGTTTCCGAAATGTCCGCTGATACAGAATTGAACTTCCAGCGAAGTGGTTTTTTCCGGTTTGACCTTGATTTTGACCTTGGATAACTTTCCTTTCGGAAAGGGAAATATCATGGCCGTATCCCGGGTCAGTTTCCACCATTGACCATCTTCGGGCAATTCTGATAATTCAAGATTGCCGGATGTGCTGATTTTTGCCGAGTGGAACAGATCGGACGGCTGCTCCAGTTTCAGTCCAGGAATGTATTGCCCGGATTGCATCAGCATTCGTTGAAGTTCTCCTATATATTCTTTAGAGCAGATATCACGTGGAGAGGCATTGTTTTTCAGGCACAATGATGCCGCAAATGCAGCAGCCTGTGCACATAAGGTGCCGGTCGAAATAACCCGTGTAGACCCGAATGCCACATGGGACACGCTGGTTAATCTTCCTCCCATGAACAGGTTAGAAATATTCCGGCTATAGATACAACGATAAGGGATGGTATAAACTCCTTTACTGTGGTATTGTGTACACCCGGGATAAGTACTGTATACGCCGGTTGCAGGATGGAGATCGATGGCCCATCCACCGTATGCAATGGCATCTTCAAAATGTTCCTGTCCGATGATATCCTGTTGTTTCAGCATGTAATCACCTTCGAAACGTCGGCTCTCGCGTTTGCCGGGAATGGTGCTTACCCATTCAAGAGTGAGATGATCCACATCTTTGAAAGTTCCGGAATTTTTGATGTAATCCCATACACCATATACAACACGCCACAACTCGTCCTTGATTTTTTCCGAATCGAATACACGGTCCAGGTCGTCACCCCATTCGAGCCACCAGAGACGGCAACCGCTTGAGGTACGGTGTATGGATTTGAACCGGGGTATTTTCTCCGGAATATTTTTCAGGGCGAAAGCCGGAGGAACATATTTTACCGGCCGGCCGGTATCCTTACTGTAGAAATACATGGAATGGCCCAGCAATTTTCCATAATCATCAGGCATAATGAATTTTTCCCCGAATACATCTGTACTTTCCGCTCCGACACGAAAATCGGCTCCGGAAAGAAATCCTACAATCCCATCCCCGGATGTATCACAGAAAAGAGGAGCACTGACTTCATAAAGCGTAGAATTCTGGCTGCAGAAAGCAATCACTTTTCCGATCTTGTCCGGACTTGCCATTTCAACATCGTGAACTGCAGTATTGAGAAGAAGGGTGATATTGGGTTCGGCCCAGACTTTTTCGATAAGCAGGGCATCAAAAAATACCGGATTACCTTCCCTGTTACGGTACAGGTTTTCTACGATTATTTCTTCATGTATGCCGCCTTCACGGGCCCAGCGATTATTGTTTCCCATATGGGCGGTTGCACCAAGCACCCAGAGACGAATTTCACTCGAAGCGTTTCCACCCAGAACAGGACGATCCTGGATCAATAGCACTTTTAGCCCTGCACGGGCTGCAGTGATGGCGGAACAGACACCGGCAACACCACCGCCCACCACAACATAATCGGCCTGGTATTTCTTTCCGGGTAGTTGTTGAGGTGAATGATTATCTGCTTCCGGAACATTTCCCGAAATTACATTCACAGGGAGTCCTAAGCCTGCCAAAGCAAAACCGGATGTTTTGAAAAATGTACGACGGCCGATGCCCGGTTCTTGCGGATTATTTGCCTCCATGGATGATTGTCAGTGTTTAATTGGGGATTACTTTTTCGACTCCTTTTTTCATCAATGTTTTCAGATCTTTCAGGTGATCCTGATATACTCCCCTCGGATTGGTTTTATTTTGTATGCAAAGTGAAGCTGCCATTCCTACTACTTCACCCATCATACCTGTGGTTTTTTGCACCCGGATACTCCCGAATGCAACATGTGTTGCACTAATGTTACGCCCTGCCATAAACAAATTGTTTATATTCCTGGAATAGAGGCAACGATAGGGTACATGATAAGGATATATGGGAACCTGAACGCAATAACTGTAAAATTCTTCCCCCGGGAAAAAACTGCTGCATTTAGGATCGGGAAAATGAAGGTCTAATGACCATGTTGTAGTAAAACTGGCATCATTATATTTTACCTGGTTTTGAATATCATTCTGATTCAGTATGATATCCCCGAGTAAACGGCGGGATTCCCTCTTTCCCGCTAAAAAGGCCATCCAGGTTATCTCCCGGTTGGCATAATCCGGATCGTTATTTTTTAAGTAAGACCAGTTACCTAATATGGCCCTGAGATTCTGGTCCCTTATATTTTCTGCATTCAGGATGGTGTTTTTTGTAAAACCACCTTCCCATTTCCAGCCGGGTTTTTTTTCTTTTATGTGATAAACTTCACTGAACTGACAAGCCCATTCCAATACGGGAAAAGAAGAGGGTTTGTCTTTTGTTTCGAATGACCACATATTGGAGGAACCTAATACATGATGATCTGAAGATAATGGTGCCAGCGACTCGAAAGCTTCATAACGGCTTTCTCTTCCCATCCGGTAATCTGCCCCGGAAAGATAACCAACAGCCGCATCTCCTGTGCAATCCGCAAATAATGTTCCGTAGAAACGGAATTCATCACCGGTTTCTATATGGCGGCCGGTAACTGACTGTATCGTATTTTGATCAGTTTCAACGACAAATACATGAATATTCAGATATAAACTGATATTTTTGTTTTCCCGTACCACACTCATTTTCTTATCATCCTTGTAAGCTTCCGCAGGGCCGGCATTGAAGGGCCTGTCCATCTGGATTTCTTTAACTACTTTTCCCAGGTTCGGATAAAGGTTTTTATCGGTATCACCTGTCAGGCCCACCCTGATTTCTGAACTGCCATTTCCTCCCAGAACCGGGCGGTCATTGATCAATGCGACCTTAAGACCGCATTGTGCGGCAGAAACAGCTGCACATATCCCTGCTGCTCCTCCTCCGATAACCACCAGGTCATAATGCCCTGCATCTTTTTGTTTTATGTTCAGCTTTTCCCGCCTGAATTCCATCAGTTCATCTGTTGCTGACGGCGGCACAAAAGAAGGGTCTTTAGTGAAATAAAGAGCATCGCAACGACCGTTGAAGCCTGTTAAATCCTGTAAAATGATTTCTGTTTGCTTTTTATTGATATTGATCTTTCCGGCGCTTTGCCAGATCCATTCGTTGCCCTTATCACCCAGGGTTACAGGAAGGACTTTACCGTTCAGTTTAATCCTGAACTTTCCGGGGCCGGCTTTTTCGTACCATGGAGATGTCCAGTTATATACCCGCACATGTATGTAATAAGTACCTGTTTCAGGAAAATCAACTACCGTACCGGCATCAGATACAGGTTTTCCCAGTCCGTGGGCCATCAGGTAAGGAGAGCCCATCTGGTCTGCAAACTGTTGGTCTACTACCCAGCCGCCTTTTTCTGCAAAACTCTCCGCTTCGACAAACAAGTCCGATGCATATATATGCCTGACGCTGGAAAGCAATATTACTAACAGAAACACATACGGATTCATTTAATCTCTTTTTTGGGGTCTTTCCTTTAAGGTTCCACCCAGGTTATAATCCGGATATCCTTTAGTACCATCTTTTCCGACTCCTTTTTTCATCAGTACTTTCAAATCTTCCAGATGATTTTCATATACCCCCCTTGGGTTGGTCTTGTTCTGTTTGCAAAGCGAGGCCGCCATTCCTACTACCTCGCCCATCAATCCGGTAGTACGCATTACACGGACGGTTCCTAGAGCCACGTGTGTTACACTGATATTACGTCCGGCCATGAAAAGGTTGTCGACGTTGCGTGAATAGAAGCAACGGTAAGGAATAGGGTAAGGATAAATAGTTTTATGGACAGCAATGGATTTGAATTCCTGACCGGGGAATTGTGCCGTATTTTTCGGATCGGGATAATGCAGGTCGATGCTCCATGAAGTAGAAGCTGTTCCGTCAGGGTATACCACATAATCGGTGATGTCCTGTTCTTTCAATATGTGATCGCCCAGAAGACGGCGTGATTCGCGTTTTCCTGCAACATAAGCGACCCAACCGAGAGAACGGTTGACATATTTTTCGTTTTCACTGAGTTCATTTTTCAAAAAAGACCAGTTGGAATATACCACCATCAGGCCATAGTCACGGATACGTTCGAATTCACTGATCTGGTCGTAATTCATACCTGTTTCCCAGGTCCATTCCCCCATGGTTACTTTCTGGGCATTTTCTTCGTTGAATTCAACGCCATAGCGAAAAACCGGAAAATCAACCGGAGTTTTTTTATCTTCAGAATACCATTGTACGGAACTTCCCATGGTCATTTTATCTCCTTCTTCTGGGGCTGTGGATTCACCAAACTCAGCTTTTGATTCCCGACCCATGGCGAAATCGGCTCCGGCCAGTACACCGACAGTACCATCACCTGTACAATCGGCAAAAACGGGAGCGGTGAAGGTCAATTCTTCGCCTGTTTCAATGTGTTTTGCTGTAACCGATTTGATCATATTCCCATCCATTTTTACGGCAAAAGCGCGATAGTTGAGGAATTGGTCTATATTCGGTTCTCCATCCATCAGGTTGGTTTTCTTTTCATCTTCATACCTGTCTGCCGGTTGTGCATTCCCACCTTTCATCGGGCTCATTTCTTTAACCACACCGCCTAATTCCGGATACGGTTCCAATGCAATTCGTCCGCCAAGATGTACACGAACTTCGGAACTGTTGTTACCACCCCATATAGGCCTGTCGTGTATGATGGCAACTTTTGATCCCAGGCGGGCGGCTGAGACAGCAGCACACATGCCTGCAACTCCACCTCCTACGACTACGAAATCATATTTTCCTGCATTCTTAGGCTTGATGCCTGTTTTCTGGGAACGGAAAGTAGTCAGTTGATCCAACCCTGCCGGAGGAACGAATGTGCTATCCTGTGTGAAATATATGGCATCACAACGTCCGTTGAATCCGGTTAAATCCTGTAAAGCGACCTGTGTATTCTTGTTTTTGATCTCTATTTTGCCACCATCCTGCCACAACCATGAATTCCCGGTATCTCCGAAAACCCGGCCAACCGGCTTTTGATCGATCAAAACCTGAAATTTTCCCGGACCAGGATCATTTGTCCATGGAGATGTCCAGTTATAAGTGCGGACAAACATCCTGTAACTACCTGTTTTAGGGAACCTGACGGTAGTAGTTGCGTTATCTACTTTCTTTCCCATACCATGTGCCATCAGGTAGGATGATCCCATCAGATCCATAAATTGCTGGTCGACCACCCAACCTCCTTTATCGGAAAAATTTTCTGTTTCAACAAAAAGATCAGCAGGTTGGTTACTACATGCTGCCAAAACAATACAAAGTAAAATAATGAAATGTGTTTTCATGAGAGATATACTAATTTATGATTTTTCTGTTATTCATCAAGTTTCTTTATTTCAGGAAACCCAAGGTTACCAACGCCCTTTTCCATTAATGTTTTTAATTCAGGCAAATGTAATTGATAGATTTGTCTTGGATTTACCGAATGTTTCTTGCATAATGAAGCTGCCATCCCGACTACTTCACCCATCATTCCCCCTGTCCGCATAACACGAATTGTTCCCAGGGCGACATGTGTCACACTGATATTCCGTCCGGCCATGAACATATTATCTATATTTCTGGAATATAAACACCTGTATGGTACTGCATAGGGTTTTATATCCTGTATATCGGCATAAGAAAGAAATGGTTCTTCTGTTAAACCGGGAATTTCTTTGGGAAAATGAAGATCTATTCCCCAGGTAGTAGTAAAAGAAGCATCTTCATAAGATATATCTTCTAAGATATCCTGTTCTTTCAATATGATATCGCCCAGTAAGCGGCGTGATTCCCGTTTGCCTCCGATATAGGCAACCCAGGTAAGTTTTTTATCTGCAAATGCGTCTTTTTTAGGGCTTTTATTTTTCAGAAAATCCCAATTTCCAAAAACAGCACGTAATCCATAATCACGGATATATTCTATTTCAGTGATCTGATTTCTGTTCATTCCTGTTTCCCAATTCCAATCTCCCCTCAGGCCCGGGCGACAGGTTTGTTCATTAAATTGAAGCGCCCATGAGCATTCCGGAAATAAAGAATTCTTATTTGTCTTTTCAGCATACCATTGAACAGAAGTGCCCATTACTAATTGATCTGTTTGTTCCGGTGCCCGTGGTTCTCCGGTTTCACTTTTACTTTCCCTGCCCATACGAAAATCTGCATTAGAGAGATAACCCAGATTTCCGTCACCTGTACAATCGGCAAATAATTTACCCTTGAAAAGGTATTCCTCACCGGTCATAATATTTTTACCTGTTACAGAAACAATACAATTTCCTTCTTTATGTATTTTGTAAACTTCTGTATTCAGGAACAGGGTGATGTTCTTTTCATTTTCCACCACCCATTGTTTTTTTGTATCTTCATAGTTGGTTTCAGGTCCGGCATTATGGATTTTTTTCTCGGGATGTTTTTTTATGATATCCATAATTTGCCTGCTTCTTTCCGCATCGGGATTTTGTTTTGCTTCCCAATATGTCCAGTGTCCGACACCTCCGATTTCATCGAGCAGATTACCCAGATTAGGATAAGGTAGTTGACTGATCAATCCTGACAAACCGACGCGTACTTCCGAACTATTGTTTCCTCCAAGTACCGGCCGGTTTTGTATCAACGCTACTTTGCATCCTAAACGGGCGGCACTGATGGCTGCGCAACAACCGGCAATACCACCTCCAACGACGACAAGATCAAAATCTTTCAATATTTCAGGATTGGATAATCCTAATTGCTGTTCACGAAAAGCAGCTAGTTTGTCCGGCTCGTCGGGAGGGATTTGTTTGTGGTCTGTAGTCAGGTAAATAGCATCACAACGACCATTAAATCCGGTAAGGTCGTGAAGTGTAATCTTGTTATCACCGGATTTTAATTTTATGATCCCTCCATCCTGCCAGTGCCACTCAGCCTGCCTTGTTCCGAAAATAGTATCTAATATGAGGCCATTAAATTGAACCATGAACCTTCCCGGTGATCCTTCTTTTCCCCACTGTTTTACCCAATCCCTCGTCCTGACCCAAACCCTGTATTTCCCGTTTTCAGGCAGGGAAATAACCGTGGATGCATCTTCAACAGGGATACCCAGTCCGTGAGCCATCAGGTATGGTGATCCCATCGCATTTACAGATTGATTGTCGACTACCCAACCGCCTTTATCAGAAAAACTTTCTACTTCTATAAAAACATCAACAGGTTGATTATTACATGCGTAGAAGACCCCCCATGTTAAGAATAGTATTGTGATTTTATGGATACCTCCGGTCATCAAATATTGTTCTTATCAAATTTTTCAGATTGTATTTATACTATTAATTATATTCCAGCCATGCCGTTGCCAGCGTATTACTATCGGTTGAGAACCGTATCCATCTTGCCAGGAAGGATTGCGGAAACAGGGATTTAAATATTTCTCCGGGGCCTACACTAATGTCCTTGTATTTCACCCAGTCTCCATCCCCTGTAGGATCGACTTCAATGGTAAAAGTAACCATTTTAGCCGATTGATGCGATAATTCTAACTGGCGTTGATCATAAAAACCTATTAAGTACGGGTCGGATGGTATCCCCGCTTTTACATTTGTATCTACCCATGGCCCTCCTTTTCCTTCGGGTTTTCCTAATTTCCACAGATCATCGATCACTCCGGCCCAAACAGCAGCCTTCTTGTCTTCAGAAATAAATATATGTGGGTTTTTTCCTGCTTTTTTAGGATCAATTCCTGAAATAATGAGTAATCCGCGATAAGAAGCGTAATCTTGTATTTTCAGGTTATGTGAGGCAACGGGCCTTATTTTCGCATAGCCGTCTGCATTTTCTGCCGGTAGTTCATAAAAAGTTCCATGGCAATTGAAGAGATCCCGCTCTGTCGCCACTTCACGGCAAATACGCAACAATCCTTTCTGCATTGCTGCCGTATATTCTTCGTTACCCAACGGAAGCCTCCATCTTCTACCCTTATCATCCACCACCAGTACCGAACCTTTTTCTACTTCAACAACATTTTCCGGGATGGCAAATTTTTCACGGATGAACGAAGTTGTTTTATGATCTTCTTTAAGAACTATTTTCATCCGTTCATCTATCTCATAATATCCGGTTTCTCCGGTTTCATTTCCTGCAAGTATCCCCATAACCCTTCTATTGTCTCCTAAACCGTATAATAATCCTCCTGTCGATTTTTCCTGGTCTATAGTAGAAATCCCTTTAAATATAGGGTCAGGGATGTTTTTTCTTTTATCTATATCCGCATAAACAAAAGCAACGCTTGCCTGTGTGTTTTTATCGGAAATAACCCTTATCCATTCTCCTTTTTCCTTTTCTTCGAATTCAAGAAATAGAGATCCTCCGGCAGGAATATCTATATCCTTCAGTTTATTCCATTGTCCGGTTCCTTCTTTATCTGTTTCGAATTTGAATGTTACGGTCTGATTTCCTGTATTTTTCAGCCAGGCAGTACGGATATCCCATCCGGCAAATAAAAATGGTTCGGAAGGAATATTGGCTTCTACAGGTTCATTTAACCATACATAGCCACCGGCATTTTTAGGTCCGAGTCTATCCGGTTGATCAACCGCTGTAAACCAAAGGTTCGAGTTGGATTGTCCCGGTCCTTCAATACCTCCTTTGGTTTTTCGTTTATTTAAAAATTCTTTTTGTGCAGCATCATCACAGCCGAATACCAATTGGTCATTCCAACGTGTAAAGTCACCGATTACTTTCAGATATGCCGAACGGGGCCTGATTCCTGCAGAATTGGATAAGGTAAAAGTTTTCGGGAAATGCCAGAACATACCGTGCATGGTCATTAAGTAATCAGGCTGATCTTTCGTTCCGATATCACGGATCCTTGGCCACTCGGTATTCCAGCCGTGTGCTCCGTCATAAGAGTAACTGGCTTTAGGCAGGCGATAGAACTGCCAGCCTTTTTTTGCATCACGGACTCCTGTAATTACGGATTTGTGGTCCCAACCTGTTGCCCAGATAGGGTCCGTTGCAGGATCCGGATTTCCGTATATTCCTCCTGGACCTGTTACTTCGACGAATTGGTTGCGACGGACAATTGTCCAATCTTTTCCATTCCATTCTGCCAAAACACCAGCTTTTATATCGAATTTAATTTTGGCTTCCGGACTATCCTCCCCGTTATTGGAATAAACCAGAACCCCCTGTCCTGAATATAATCCTTTCCCGTGGCAGCCGGGCAGAAGATCGTTGTATTGTCCGGATTTTCCTTTTTCTCTTTTCCCTTTTATATTACCATCCTCATACAACATGTTAACTCCCAGGTCATTTACATCTATCTCATAAAAACCTTCCTCCATGGTACCCAAATATATTTTATTTTCCGGGTCTGTAAGATGACGTGCATTTCCCGTATGCCTTCCCGGAGCATTTTTATATGGTATCGTCCTTACCTTTCTTTCCTGATCGACTACATACGGACCGATGAACAACTGGTTGCTTTCTTTGTGAATCATCCTGTTGGCAGGTGTTCCGCCCACACTTTCGGGCCTGGTTGTTATTTCAAGTTCCGGAGAAATTTCATATAATTTGTCGGATGAACCGAATGGTAAGTGCGGCCCGTAGGTAATCACCCACAACCTGTCTGCCCAGGTAACTACAGCTCCTGTTCCGCATTCTCCTTCGTTATTATAATAAGCTAAATGGGGATAGATGCCACTAATACAGAGTTTTGAAGCACTTTCCCGATTCGGAGGTGTACAGGAAAAAAGAAATATTATCCCGATGATATAGATGAATTTCCTCGTTTTGTGCAACATATGTATATACTTTTTTGTAAATATGCCAAAAATATTATTAAAATATAAAACAACTATATATTAAAATGGTTAAGAGAATAATAGTAAAAAAGAAACGACATATACATCGGATTTAAATCCGATGTATATGTCGTCAAACTGATCAAGGTTGCCTTCCGTATACCTCTATTTCGTATAAACGTACCCGGTTGGTCGTATACGCTGGAATATAATACCTGACTTTACTGGTAGCTACTTCATCAAATTCGGCGGAATATTCCAATAGAGTATTCCCACCCATGGTAACAAGCGGAACCCAGGCTCCATCAATTTCCGCTTCAAATCTGAACTGAGCCTGTGCAGGAGAACCACCCCATGTTTTGAAACCACTGATGACATATTCCTGCCCCAGATCAATGATGATCCAGTGTTCTCCATTCAAATCATCAGATACCCATCGCGTTTCATTACCTGTCTTTATCCCGTCAACTGCCATTTGTCCGGTATTGTTTGCAGGATTACAATCGCTATGTGTTACTGTTTTACCCAAAGCAACATTGAATGTAGGATAAGTAATTCTGGGTTCGATCACCGTAACTTCCGTATAAAATGTATCGATAGCGGTGGTTTCGGGAAGATATTTGGTGACGTACGATATGGGTTGTGAAATATCGATCCCCATGATAGACAAAGAGTCGTTCAATTCGCTCTTTATTTTTTCCGAAGTGTAATTCAGGCTTTGATACACGCCATTATTATCCGTATATGTCAGATTGATGCCATATTCTCTTGATGATGCCGTACTTCCAAAAATAATTGACAGTGAATCTTCCACAACACTATATGCCGCTTTTTTAATAAATTTGGGTGTAGATGCCTGCTGACTGGCAAATGTTTCTCCATAAACATTTACATTGTATTCATCTGTAATCGAGGCGTTCCCTAATATATCATAGGCTATCAGCTGCAGGGTGTAATTACCCTCTTCGATTGTTTTTTCATTTCTTCCTATATATGCATCAATTTGATTTCCCAAATCGGCTTCGGTTATCGGGATACTGAGAAAATCTGCTTTTTGCGACCAGTATATCCGTAATTCGCTGGTACGCGGATCGGATAACCAGAAAGTCAGTAAAAAACGCTCACGTCCTGCAAAGAGTTTTACTGAATCCGATTTCGCAATATAGATTATTTCTCCCTGATTTAAATACTCATCCACATTTTCGTTCATATCCGCACAGGATACGAAATACAATGCAAATATCCAACTGATAAAAAATAATATTGTTTTCATATTCTACATTTTTAAATAATATAAGATTCGCCTCTGAAAAGTTCAAATATTTTGACTTGTCCTTTCGGCTTTCATTACATTTATTTTATTTTTACCTCCTGTCCCCAGAATCTTAATTCACCGATACAAAGATTTTTGGATTTTGTCCAGGTTTCATTGCATCTGAAACGGATATATCGTACATTGATCACGTCATCCGGAAATTCAAACTCTTCCCCGGCTTCGGCATATATCTGGTCTTCTGAGGTGACAACTCCCGAAGCCGATCCTGACGGTTTATAACTTTCGCACTCGATCAGTCTGGTCCATCCGTCCCAGCTGTCTTTATTCCTGGCCGCATCCAGATCATCGGTACCCCAGAATTCAAAGTAACGTGGGTTATGCAATGCGTAAGCGTAATTTGTCCGTCCCCAGACCCTGGTTCTGGATAATTTGTATGTCGCATCCAGATCAATTGTAAAATATGAAAATGTAACATTCCCTTTTATGTTAAGGTAATACATACTGCCTTCAACTCCATAAAGTCCATCCCACAGTTTATTCCATCCGTTTGAATATTGAGATACTTCATAGTCTGTACCCAGATCCATTTCTTTAAATTTACCAGTGGGTAATTCCATTTCATATCTCGGTTTGATGGTAGTTACCAGTGTATCAGTAGTATTTTCATATATATCTTTAATGAAAATCCTGAACACTTGCGGAATACTGTCCAATCCTCTTGTCGAATTTTCAGCAGTTAATTCGGTAGAATAAAAGGTATCTATTTCTATTTGTTCATTGTCTTCATCCTTCAACACTTTTACGATCAACTGTTCTCTTGACGGATTTTCCCACATCAGTTTTACTCCACCCCAGGTTTCAACAGCTTGCAAGGTCTCTCGAACAGCATAAATAGGAGAGTCCAGCGGTTTGATTTTTACTGGCAATGCTTCAGATTCGTTTTGGCTTCTATCCACCGCGATCAGGTGTATCGTTTGATCATCGCTTTTACCGAACCCTTTGATCTCAATTGTATTCTTAAAGGAAGAGGCTTTCACTTCCATCTTTACGCCGAGAGAGTTATAATAAACCGCTTTTACATAAAGTAAATCTGTCTCATTGGGTAATTTGTAGGTTATTTTTACCCGTCCCGGCAAATTTTCCACAACGGCATCGGAAACAGGTTGCGGCGGAGTATTATCCACAGGAAACTGTCCTACCTCATAATCTTTACATCCCACAAGGAACATAAGAATCAAAACTGTCCAATAACTAATAAACTTTTTCATTGTCTTTATATTTTAACCATTACCAATAAGGATTCTGAACCAGATTCGTATTCTTTTGCATTTCCGATGTCTTGATCGGCCATAAATAATCTTTAGTGGAAAACGTTAAATTATCTATGTTGATCACCTGATAATATTCCGCTTCGTTATCCGCTTCAATATTCCAGGTGCGTATAGGACCGGGTATCAGTTCATGCCCTCTTTTCCATCTCCTGATATCCCAGAAACGCTTGCTTTCAAAACTCAGTTCAATCATTCGTTCCCGGTGAATGATCTCTCTCATTCCGATCTTCTCACTTGGTTTATCGGCATATCTGGAATAATTGCGCCAGCTTTCGACCACACCATTTAATCCGGCTCTTTTCCTGACCGAATCTACATAAGTATAGACTTCCTCATTCGGTGCCTCCAGTGATTCGTTCAGTGACTCTGCATACAACAAATACAGATCGGCCAACCGTATAATCGGGAAAGTATAATTGATATAAACTCCTGCTCCATTTGTATTTGTCGCAGTAGTGAGGCTGCTTGTTTTTTTTGCCCAGTAACCAGTGATGGAATACCGGTAAGTACTTTTCTTTCCGGAAGCATCACCCTGTTTCATCTTTATCTGCCAGGCTGTTTCCGTATCGGTACCTTTTCCGACATCCTTATACCTTCCGTTACCGAACCAAATCCCTCCGTCAAAAGCCAGGTTGGCATAAAATCTCGGCTCCCGGTTCATATGCAGCTTTGCTGTCCTGAATCCCTGCTGTATATAATAGTAATGGGAATCCGGGGCATTATCCACCTCAAAACGATTTTCATAATCATAATATTGATCTTCTTCGATGGGTACGCCATTATTGGAATAATACAGTTCGGCCATACCCATGGTCGGAACGATCATCCCTCTCCACGGATTGGTATTTGCCATGGCATCCGTAAAAAATGGCATGGTTGTCCGTTGCCGTTGTTGCAAGGATTTGGTGGTTCCCCAGATCATTTCGCTATTCCACCTGTCCGATGCTACACAGCGCAGAGTTAACTCCAGCCGGGTAGTATCAGACAATATATAAGTCTGCTGCGTATACCGGTATAATGAATGTCCACCCAACAGGCAGGTATCTATTGCATTTTTACAGGCAAGAACAGCCCTGTCCCATTTCGACGGGTCATATGATTGGGGAAATAATTTCACGCCCCTACTGTCGGTCAGATTGATATATTCGGAATTCCCATTGAATAATGGACTTGCAGCCGTGACTAATAGTTCTGCTTTGATGGCCAAGGCAATCGGTTGTGTAATACGACCCAATTCCGTAGCTCTCTGTTCAATGGAAACGGGAAGATAGGGGACCGCTTCATCGATGAGTTGGACGATATAATCAACACAATCGTCAAAAGGATCCCTAAAAGCGCGGACTTCCTCCGTATTCGCTTCAATGGAAATATTTTCTTTCATCAAAGGAATAGGTCCGTACATCCGTAACAGATAGTAGTGATAAAAAGCCTTCAGGGTTTTTACTTCCGCTATCCACTGTTCTTTTTCAAGCCCGGTCAGTTCCAATCCCACCTCATCGACATTTTCCATAAATATATTGCAATGGCGTATGCCGACCCATAGGTTTCGTCCATGATTTTCTCCTGTCCAATAACTTAAATAAGTATTGTTGGCAGTTTGCCTTCCTAACTTAATATAAAAAGGATAATAATTACCCACATCGTCATCAAGTTCTCTTTTATCTTCAAAATTCCATACTTCATCACTTCCCATAAAGGCAGGATCATTTGCCGGCAAACCGAAGTTAGGCATAAAATTGTAACAGGTCGCCAGATATTTCTCGGCCCCTACTTTATCCCTGAATGCATATTCGATGGTGGCCACATTATCCGGAGCTACATCCAGATAATCTGCACAGGAAAGTAGAGTACTACAAACGATTATTAAAAGAATATTAATTTTTTTCATATCTATAATTCGATTAAAATGTCACTTGAACCCCAAAATTATATACTTTCTGGATTGGATAGGAAAGACCGTTTCCTGCCATTTCGGGATCCCATAATTTAAAATTACTGAAAGTAAGCAGATTGGTGCCGCTAAAGTAAAATCTACAGGTTTTCATGGAAATACGCTTGATCCAGTTTTCCGGTAAAGAATAACCGAACTCCACTGATTTCAAGCGCAAAAATGATCCGTCTCTCATGAACCAGGTGCTTCTTTGAACATTGTTATCAATCATCTGATCCGATAATCTGGGCCACAGTGCATAAAGATTTCTGTTTTCTTCAGACCAATAGTCATCGGCATATACCTGTAACATTGCATTTTTGGAGATAACCTTGGTATCATCGTCCGTATCAATAAACGGGGCAGTGTTTGTTGCATCTATCCAGAACGATCTTTGCGCCAGTCCCTGAAAAAAGAAAGAAAAGTCAAAGCCCTTATATCCTGTGGACAATCCGAATCCATAAATGATCTGGGGCTCTGTCGGAAACCCGATCGGGACTTTGTCTTCATCGGTTATTAATCCATCCCTGTTGATGTCACGGTATTTGATGTCACCCGCCATATATCCGCCATTGAACTGAGCCGGGGAATTGGCCACCTCTTCTTCATCGACAAACAACCTTTCGGCAATTAACCCCCATTGTTGCGATACAGATTGGCCGATCTTCGATAACCAGGGCATATTTGTATATTCGACTTCTTCGTATTCGTCATATTGGGAAACGGCATAAGTAAGGTTTCCGCGGCCACTGATCCACCAGTCGGGAGTGATGTTTTTCTGAATATCTACGGATAGGTCTACTCCATGTGCCTTTGCCACCCCCAGATTTGATTGAGGATCGGCTCCCATCAATCCCATGGATTTAGGAATAGAAGCCCGTGATAACAAAATATTTTTCCTCCTTTCCCGATAATAATCAACCTGTAAATCAACCATATTAAATAACTTAGCCTCTATTCCCAGATTCATTTTGGTGGATCGTTCCCAGGTAATTAACTCATTGGCATATTTACTGATGGATATGCCGGGTACTGAATAATTCAACTCTTCTCCCCAGGTATAAGCGTAGGAAGCATTATTCATACTGACTTCTGAAAGATAAAAAAAGCGTTGATTGGTATTTCCAATGGCATCATTACCTACCAGCCCATATGTCCCTTTCAGTTTAAACATATTTACATATTTCTTTAAAGAATTTCCCCAGAATGATTCGTTGGATAGGATCCATCCCACAGCTGCAGATGGGAAAAATCCAAAACGTTCGTTTTTGGCAAAGCGTTCCGATCCGTTGTAGCCAAAGTTGAATTCCCCGAAATAACGCGAATCGTAATTATAGGTAAAGCGACCGGATAATCCTACATTCCGCATAGGAAGAAATGATGTCAGGGAACCGGCATTGCCCTCTAATTTTTCTCTTAACGTAAAGACCAACAAACCGCTGACACCATGTTTTTCTGCGAATGTCTGGTCATAATTAATAGCTCCTTCAAAATAGATGACAGAATTTACGTCTTTCTGTCCTTCGCTGTAGGTCAGATAATCGGTACCGCCATTCGTGCCGGATGGGTTTAGTCCGGTTAGGACATAAGTATCTTCATATTTATCATATCCGGCAACTGCATAATAAAAAGGATTATAAGATCTGGATACATCAAAATAAGAATACCTGGTGGTATTGAATAATCCACGCAGGCTTAATCCTTCAAGAAAAAAGTCCAGCTTTTGTTTCAATTCGACCTGTGCAAGAACAGTGGTTTTGGAATATTCCTTATAGCCTTTTACCATGTCTGCATAGGGATTGATATAATTTCCATTATCATAGTTTCCGAAAAGAATATGTTTCTTGCTTAGATGTGCGCTATCGGGTGTAAAATAAGCAGGGAATAAAGCGGGATCGGTACGTAATATTTTTTTGTACAGGTCACTGCCTCCATCCAACGGACCGGAATAATCGTCGAAAGTTCCGTGTAAACGAATGACGACCTCGGTGGTCGGAGTAACATTGATATTTATATTGGAACGCAATAAATAACGCTTCAGATCAATATTACTGTTAAAATTATTCCGTTTGTCTACTTTTAATACACCATTGTCCTGATTATAGGTAGCAGCGACATAATAACGGGCCACCTTACCACCCCCGCTCAGGTGGAAATTCAACCGGTGATTGAAAGTCTGGTCTTTGATCAGCATATCCCTCCAGTCTGTTGCAGGATATACCATCGGGTTCTTTCCGGCAATAGTATTGCCTATTTTTTCCAATGAATAAGGGATCATCCCTATTTTATTGCGGGTTAAAACAGCTTCATTATTCATTTGCATATAGGTGATCGGATCGACCAGATCTATATCTTTAGTCGGCCTGGAAATAGACGTTTCATATCTGATAGAGATCGTAGCGGGTCCTTCGCGGCCCTCCTTGGTAGTTACCAGAATAACGCCATTGGCTCCGCGTGCACCATAAAGTGCTGCTGCCGTTGCATCTTTCATCACAGAAAATGCGGCGATATCATCCGGTTGTAGTCTGGCCAGATCCGTTGAAGTCATTTCGACACCATCGATAAGGATCAGTGGACCTGCTCCGGCATAATCAAAAGTAGTCACCCCACGGACAAAAAAGTTGGCATCATCCATTCCCGGTTCTCCGCTGGTCTGATAAGAGATCAAACCGGAAATTCGTCCGGCGAGTGCTGTGGTTAAATTACTGCTGGGAATTTTCAATTCGCTTGGATTGACCGTGGTGATGGATGCCAAGACACTTTCCTTCTTTTGCTTGGCAAAAGCAACCACCGTTACTTCATCAAGTTCGTTTACCTTTGGTGTCAGAGCAACGGTAATTTCGGTTTGTTCTCCTACGATCACCGAATAAGTCTGATAGCCCACGAAAGAAATATCCAGTTGGTCTGTTGAAAGGGCTTCGATAGAATAAGATCCGTCGGTATCGGTCATCACGCCGCGGGTAGTTCCATTTATCTGGATAGTTGATCCGGGTAACGGGTCTCCGTTCTCATCGAGAACTTTTCCTTTTATGGTTTTGGTATTTTGTTTCGGGGCTATTTTTACTTCATTGGCGCTTTCCGGTGAAAGAACAATTTGTTGTCCCTGAACTTTGTAATCTATTCCGTTTTTTATCAGAACCTGGTTTAAAATATCGGTAATAGTGGTGTTTTTGAAATTTTCACCAATTTTCCTGTTGATATTGATTTGTTCGTTATTATAGAAAAAAGTAAATTCTGTTTGTGCTTCAATGGTATTTAACACCTCTTTGATGGTCATTCCTTCAACGTTCATACTCAATCGTTTATTTTGAGCAGAACTTGTTGCAGACAATTGTATTAATGTCGCAAAGAGGAGAAAAAAAGTGATTTTCATTATTCGCTTAACTCTTCCATAAGGTAATAAAACCTCTGTTATTTTAAATTTTTTCATACATTTGAGTGATTTTATTTAATATCAATTCAATTATCGAAGCAATCCGATAATGAAACATACTGATTAATTAAAGTCATTATGGAGCAGGAAGTGCTGGACCCACTCTCTGCTCTTTTGCTTTTTCTCGTTCCGGGTTATTTCATAGGCTGCTTGATTTTATATAAGAGTTTTTAATTATTTTTTTGATGAATCATAATTTTGTCTTCGGTTTGTTCGAATTGTACCGGCAATGCATTCTGGATCAATTGAAATATCTGGGATATGTCTTCATTACGTACGGTAAATGTTAAACGATAACTTGTTTTCAAATCTTCCGGGCATTCTATTTTTTTTCCATACCAGCGTTCCAGCCGGTTGATGATATAACCCAGTTCCGCATTGTCGAAATGTAATCTTCCATTAACCCATGTAGTATATCGGGATGCATCAATTTTTTGTATGACAATATCCTGATTTTCTTTATTAAAAAGAAATTGTTCATCCGGTACTAGGTTCGTAACTGAAACCGAATCATTTGCGGACCGGACATTTACCTTTCCGGAAATCAATACTGTTTCAGCGGTAGTTGCATCCTGATAATCAGAGACGGTAAATTGTGTTCCGAGTACATTTATCTGTAATTGTCCGGTTAAAACCACAAAGGGCTGTTCTTTCTGTGGTTTAACATCGAAATACGCTTCCCCGGATAATTTTACTTCACGGGATTTGTCATCAAAAACAACCGGATATTCGATACGGCTTCCTGCATTTAGAAGTACGACAGTCGAATCGGGCAATAATACACGCATCCGTTCTTCATTGCCGGTTTCATGAGAGATCATCTGGACGGGTTTTGTCCTTCCTGCCAGGTTATTTAACATATATCCAATACCGAATAATATAACGATTGCAGCAGCAGCCCATAAATAAATGTGAACAAAAGAATTATTTCTTTTCCCTTCAATACTTTTATGAATACGTTGCCGTAATAGTCTTTTTTCATCTTCGGGAAATTTATCAACGGCTCCTTCCCTAAAAGTATGGATTATCTTTTCATCGTTTTGAAGATCGTCTTTTATCATCTTTTCTATCAATGGATATGATGAAAAGACACAAAAAGATATTTTTTGTACTCAATCTTCCGGAAAAAAAGTAAAAATAAATTTGTATATCAGGAAGAATAAGAATACTGGAGGCGAGTCTCCCAACCGCTCCCTTAAACGGATAAGCGCCCGGTGTACTGTGTTCCTGACCGATTGATAATTCATTTGTAATAATTCCCCTATATCGGAGTAATTCAGTCCTTCAATGTAATAAAGGTAAATGGCTTCTTTTTGCCTGTTGGTAAGATTTTCAAATGCTTTTTCAATAAATAACTTTAATTCCCGGACCTGATCATTTTCTATAAGGACATCTTCATCGGATGACACCTGTAATGCGTAAGAAAAAGAAGCATCTTCGATATAATCTTTTGATTTATCCGACAATTCATCCAATAACCTGTTTTTAAATGAGCGCAGAAGGTAAAATTTCAGGTTCTGTACAGAGGATAAGTCTTTCTCATAAAGTTTTACAAAAACATCATGGATGCAATCTTTGATCATTTCCTTGTCCATGGTAAATTTACATCCGTAGGAATAGAGCATCTCAGCCTGTTCCTCGTAAATCGACCATAGAAACTTTTTATTATCCATCCAATGATTTTTTCTTCTCAAACAACAAAAATAGTCTTTATTTTTGGGATTATTGATTCTTTTTGAGATATATGGCATTCAAATATAAGAATTTTATACCTTATCATAAGTATTAGGTACAAAATTTGTTCTTATCAATTAAATATTATTTATCATATAATTTTTATCAATGAAACGTAAAAAACAGGAAATTATGATGGATATCATCAAAACATCACGAAAAAAAAGCAGGGAGGAAGAAATAGCCAGTCATGGAAAACCGATCAACTATCGGAAAATAGTTCCTTCAAAGAAAAGGTATAACCGGAAAAAAAATAAGACAGATCGAGATTATCTGTCTTATTTTTTTATAGCGAATTCACGAGCTCCTATTGAATCAGAATTTTATGTGCTATTTCTTTTTGTCCGGTATTAAGGTTGATAATATAGGCTCCCTGCTGTAAAGCCAGTGGAATAGAAAGATACTGTCCTTGCATCCTGTTTGTCTGTACTATAGTTCCAGTTTCATTCAAAATTTTGATGGTGATATCATTATAGTGTTTATCCAGGTTAGCGTGAAGTATAGAACCTTGCTTTAACGGATTAGGATATACCTGAACATCTGTAGGAAGACTTTCAGGGCTGTTAACACCAGTAGTACCCAACACCAATGTGAACGTATATAACTTTTCAGTCCCGTCATCTGCTGTAACTGTCAGTACGATTTTTTCCCCAATGGTACATGTTTTATCAGTTACGTTTCCTTTAACTGTTGCAGTTCCACCGGACGACTGTCCCGTGACCGACAGAACGGATATCTGTGATGGTATACCTATTTGATATTCCGTTTGCTGTGGATCAAATGCCGGAATTAATTCCCCACCAACTATCGTAACACTACTTAAACTTACGTTTTCACGGTAAATTGGGTGTACTGTGATATTCCCTGCACAATCCAATGATTTAAGTGTCAGTACTTCCCCTCGCTTGATAAGTACCATTACCCTGCCGTTTGCTTCGGTATTTCCACCACCTACTACTAATGGGAAAGGATTATTTACAGTATTTTTCGAATAGAATTTAAAATTATGGAGATGTCCTGTAATATCAAGATCAAAAGGTGTGGTCCTGAAAATAGGATCCCATAAATCAAAGCAGGGCATAAACCCGGGATCGTGACCGCTGTTCCAGCTATAGATGGGAATATGGTGCACTAAAATTTTGCGGAAAGCGTTTTGGAATTCATCAGTGGCCAGTTCTTTTTTTAACCAGTCGGTTTGTTGATTACGGAAACCATCAAAATCAACCAGACCGGAATACTCAATATGTCCGTCATTTTTATCTTCTCCATTGTCTAAAAGAACAAAACGCGTATCCCCATAAGAAAAAGAGAGATAAGTTTTATCATCCGTAAAATCAAAAAAAGATTGCCATTCCATAGCATAAGGGCCTCGTATCTCATGGTTCCCACGCAGATAAAAAGCAGGTTTATTGGCCGCATCTACTCCCTGGTTATAGCGTGTTACCAGATTCAATATCTGGGATTCGGATGCCGGATCATTAAAAATATCACCATTGAAGATGGAAAAATCATATTCAATTCCGTGTGAACGTACTTGTCCCATCAGTTTATCAAAAAGAGCAAGATTATCATGTAAATCAGTGAAGATTAAACATGTAAAATCTTTAGGAATTGTGCCTAACGTCGTAAATGAAAAGAAATCTGATTTTTCAACAGGACCTAATTCCTTTGAATAAGCCTGGTATTTGATCACTTTCTGAGAACAAACACGGTAAAAATATTGTGTATCCGGCGTTAATCCGGTAATCCGCACCTTATGTTTGGTGATGTTAGCAGCCACAATTCCGTTTTCTACAGTCCGGGCGATCTTTAAATCATTTTTATCTGTTCCATATTCAATCCAGCTGTATGAAAGATCAGCTGTTCGCCACATGATGGTCATGGCATTAGTGGCAGGATTCTGCAGATACGGCTGCAAGCCTAATGTTTGTTCCTGAACGGAAAAGCCATATAATGCAGGAGTTACGCCTATGCCTAATAAACCTGCACCGGCTTTTTTTACAAAATTTCTTCTTGTAGTCATCTTACTAAAATTATATCATTGATAATTGTATATCGAATACTGGCAATTATCTTAAATTAATAATATTTTATGTGTGATTTGTGGATATATTGCACGAATTACATTGTAAAATACATCATAACGAGTTAAATGCAAAGGTTTTTGCCTATTCCACAGATCAAAAAACAAGAGAAATAAGGATGAACATTTGTTCATCCTTATTTTCTTTTATCGTCCCCATACGAATACTTCCGCAATAGAAACATTGCCGTTACTACGTGTATTTGGTAGTATTAATTTGAAGTACCTACTTTTAATACCCTGTGAAGAAGCATCAATTATCCTCAGATTTTTTTCCGCTGTATCTAGATTGCTATCACTGGGGTATTCAGTTCTACCCAATTCGATCCAGTTACTGTTC
>JAISOY010000069.1 GCA_031275285.1 Bacteroidales bacterium
GACTCCACAAACCACGGATGCCGGTCGGAAGTATGGTTCATCACCAGGTCCATTATCACCCTGATACCCTTGTCGTGTGCCTTTGCCAGCAATTCCCTGAAATCGTCCAATGTGCCGAAAACTGGATCAATATCGCAATAATCCGAAATATCGTAGCCGCCGTCAGCCATTGGCGAACGATATACAGGCGAAAGCCATACGGCGTCAATGCCCAATGTGGTAAGATAATCCAGTCGATTGATGATACCACGTATATCTCCGATGCCATCGCCATTGGAATCCTGAAAACTTTTTGGATAGATGTGGTAAAATACGGCGCGTTTCCACCAGTGGTTGTCAACGGGATCGGTCATATTTCTGTTATACGGGCAATCTGTTGCATAGACGGTGCCAAAATGAATAATTAAGATCAACCAAAATAAGGAAATTTTTCTCATTCATGCCTGATTAACAAGACGGAAAAATGATACATGTCATCGTATTTCAATACGGGAATTTGCTCACAGAAATAAATATTCGCTGTCATCGGTTTGTAACAGGCTGCCTTGCTCTCAACTGCGCTTTGTTTAAAAATCTTAAAGCTATTTGTTGTTTGAAAGATATAAGCTTTAACAGATTTTTGAAAACTTCGTTAAGTTGGCTCTCCTTTCTCATATTTTTAATCCTATATCCGTTACAAATTGGTTTATAATGCTATCCGGATTATATTTTTCAGCACGTTTTACCGCATTTTTCCTGAATTTTTGCTGTTGCTCGGGGTTGCCCAGATAGGCGATTATTTTTTCCGTCATTTGCTCTTCGGTATTTACCAGGAAGCCACATACACTATCGTCGATGATATCCTTGGGTCCTTTAGTGTTATAGGCGATCACAGGCAGGCCACAACTGAGGCTTTCGAGAACCGTACACGAGAAGGTATCGAATTTTGAGGGGAATACGAGGATGTCGGCAGCCGAATAGATTTTAGGCAGGCGTTCACGGGATACCCAGTCGAAATAGTACCCTTCGGGTAACTCCTTTTTCAGTTGGTCGTATACAGGGCCCTGTCCAACTACCAGCAAGGCAATATCCGGATGAGTCTTTTTTACTTCCTTGTATATGCGCGGTAATTCCAGTACACCTTTCTCCTTGCTCACCCTGCCAACATAAAGCATCACGTAGCGGTCACCGTCGATTCCCAGCACTTCCTTTTTTAATGCCTTTACCGGTTTGAAAATAGCATCAACCCAATGTGCCGTAAGGCAGACCTTGTTTTCAGCAAAATTCATATCGCGGCCGGTAAGCCATTTGCGTTGGTCGTTGTTGAGTACGAACACACGGTCGAAGGCGCCGTAATACATACGCAGGAAGCGGCGGATGCGGTTCTGGTTGTGCTTGTCGAAATTCAACACTTTGCGACTGAACATTACCCAGTCCGTATGGATAAAAAAACTGACCGATACTGAATAGGCATGTTTCAGGTAAAGCCCCATAGCGCCCATAATACCTTCGGTAGAACATATCACACGATCGTATTCCCGCTCGTGGAACAGGTTGTGAAGTTCCACGAAGTTGGGGATCCGCACGGGCTGGTCGGGATATAACGGTATATGGAATTTACACACTGGTTTTAAGACAATCAGATGGTCGTCGCTTTCCAATGTATCACTACACACCAACAGATCGATGGGTAGGTTACGTGCTTTTATCTCCCGGTGCATGGCCTGCAAAACCGTCGATACTCCATTTTTATCCTCGAAGGTATCCGTGAGCCAGAGGGCGCGTTCGGGATGCCGGTACCTGCCAAGTCGTGCCGAAAAATCTTTCAGGAACGGGCGGGTATTGAATAAAACCCGTGCACTGGTAAAATGTGCTGAAAGCAACAATAACGAGGCAAGAAAAGGAAATGATAGTCCGTCGAGAAAATCCTCCAGATCGATACCATTGTCTTTTTTCTTGCGTTTTTCGGTATATGCACGTATGTTGCTGGGGAGCTCGAACTGTGCAATGAGCTTTTCCAGATTCTGCGCATCCAGATTCTTGCTCCAGTTGGCTTTGGAAATTTTCTTTACCAAACGCGAAAACAATAACTCGTTTAGGTGGCTGTTGATCGAGTATATCGACCGGTAGTATTCTTCGTCAATAAAACCCTTCCCACTTTGATATTCCTTGGCCATCTTTACTACATCCTCGAACACCGGCTTATAGGACGATGATACGATGAACTTTTTCAGGAACGAAGGCGATTTACCAAGTAAACAGTTGTGAAAGATTTTGACGAATGACATTGTTACCTTGTGGCGCTGTATTTCGGCGAAGGCGTTGGATGCAAGCAGCGAAACAGCCTTATCGCTGGTTTCGCCCTTGTGCAGCAATATCCGTAACAGGCCGGGGTCCTTATAGTTCAGGGCAATCTGGCACACGTAATCTAAGAAAGCAATGGTCAGTTTTTCCGAGTTCTGATGCGAGCCGTAGGGTATCATATCACCCCGACGTATCGCTTCGAGTGCTAGTTGCGATTTGCTTTCGGTTTTCAGCCGTTCCTGAAGGTTCGGGATATGCAGATATGTTCCCGTCAATCCTGCAAAAAAGCCCATGTGGCTGTCCGAACCGCCGGAAAACGATTTTTTGTATGGTTGATAACAATATTGTTCGGGGTTGATATTGAATTGCACGGACAACCGTGCGATTTTTTCGGGTGTAACGCTCTCTATCCATTCCTTTACCAGCATGTTCTGCCAGGTATCGCGCTGACCGTTGAGCATCTCGAACCGTTCGAAAATCAGTAACATCTTGTCGAAAAACTCCATGGGCGGCATCTTGTCCGTAGAGTAATGGTAGAGTGGATGCGCCCATATTGTAGGGATATTGTTGGCGCAGGCGTATTCCTGGAAAGTATAGATGTTCTTGCGGAGTTTATTCAGCCGCTTTTCCTGTTCAGGGGTAAACCCGTACGTGAGTACATGAATGCCGATATTGTAATCGGGAACCCAGCAACTGAATTCGGCAGCGGTAAGCACATCCACACCTTTCTCCTGTAAAGCATAGCACGAACGGGCATTGTTATGGTTGGTGATAGTGAGCACTTCGCAACCGTTTTTTTCTAACTCTTCCACTACTCTTTTAGTCGGTATCCATGTTTCGGGCACGTTCAGGATGCGGCCGATCAGTTCATCGGGCTCGTCGCTGTTGCGATCATGGCAATGAAGGTCGATTTTTAAAAGATCTTCACGGGGAAATTTTTCAAATTGTTCAGAAAGAAAGCGGTCGAGGCCGGATTTCAATTCTGACTGAAGGGTGTTGCTATTCATTAATACATATTTTTATCCGGATCAAAATTATGATAAGAATATTACCTGAATATTAATGATACTTTAAGTGATTGTTAAGAAAATAAAAGAGTACGTCTGCCAGGGCAAACGTACTCTCGTCGTGGAATTAGACAAAGAACAGCACTATATCTTTACTGTATACATCATCCCCGTATTGGGTTGCACCAAAAAGTTCTCTACGCTGAAATTCACATCGCCGCTTTTTACACCGTCCTGTAATTTTACGGTAAACGTATGCACGCCGTGTGGTACGATGGTATATTCGCGGAAATAGACCAACCGGGCATCGTGGTGGGTCTTTTTCAGTCGGAAGGTCAGTTCCGATTTGTTTTTTACTGTAATGCGGACCGTTTTGTCGGTCTTTTCCAAGCTCCATTCCACTGCATTTTCAAAAAGTTCCTTCAGGTACTTTTCTTCACCAATGATGTATTCATCGTTGTATACCGCCGTGCGTCTTTCGTTCAACGCTTCGCGGATGGCTGCGGGTGTTGTGTTTCGGGCAAACACAAGCGTCATGACACGGTGTTTCCCGGCAGCAAAGTCAACATTGGCCTGTATCGGATGGTGGATATCCGAATTACCCAGCATGGTCAGTTTCTTCTCCAGGCACCAGCGATGTGCTTCGGGGTAGTACTGACCGCCATTGACCACTTCGATACCGTGCATCATACCCTGTTGCAGTAACCTGGTGTGTTCGTCCATCCACAGGGTAGTGTCGGACTGTTGCGCGTCCCAGCCGGGATGGTTCCAGAAGATAAACGCATTCTGGGCTTTGGCAGCGCGGAAAGCATCCATATAATCCGGTTTTTCCAGTTCGTCGGAATTGGTAAGGAAAATGGCATTATGATGTCCCGGAGGCATCTGGCGGGTAATTTCGCTGCCTTTGATAAGGATGATACCCCTGGCTTTGGCCGTGGCATTGGCAACATCGTGCGAGCGGTTGTGTGTGGCAATAATATCTTCTTTATGCGGGCGGTATTCGATATGTTCGGTAAGTGAAATGACATCCAGTCCTTCGCGGTGAGCCTCGTCGATGCGTACAGTAGGCCACACCAGCCCATCGGAGAAAACCGTATGGATATGGAAATCGCATTTCAGTGTCGTGTAACCTTTCAGGTCGGGAATGTCGATGTGGCCACGTACCTGTGCAAACAACGGCAGTGCCACGAAAACCGGCAGGAATAATGATATGAACTTTTTCATGTATGGATGATTTAACGGATATGAATATTTTTGTACAAAACTACTCATGGGTTGTTAATCGCATATTAACAGATTATTAACGTTTTGCTAATTCGTACGGCATGATTTAAACAAAACTTTATTTAATTGAAGATAGAAATGGCGACGACGTGTTGACCAACGACAAGGATATCTCGGTTCATTTTATCCGATTTCAACCTGACTATACAGGAAGGAAATACTATTTCGTCGTCGCGGAGAAGTAATAGGATGATTTTCGATGTGCTGTGAGAGTTAGAATTAACAATAACTTAATTTTCCCGTAAAAATGAGATCAAACAGCTGTACTACTTTTGTATTGTAAAAAAACTATAAAACGATGAAAATATTCAAATTCCTTCTGATCCTGCCGGTAATATGTTTCTTTACCGGGTGTCATCCATCTGCCCAAAAGCTGGCAACCCCGGCGCCGGAAACAGTCCGGGTACGCAATGTAATCCTGATGATTGGAGATGGTATGGGGCTTGCCCATCAATACGCCGTCTGCAAGGGCAACAAGGCTGTGGAACGTTGCCAGTATGTAGGGCTTGCCAAGACATACTCGGCCAACGATTATACCACTGATTCGGCCGCAGCAGGTACTGCTATTGCCTGTGGCGAAAAGACCAATAACGGCATGTTGGGACAACGTCCGGACAGTAGTCGCCTGGTATCGATGCTTGAATATGCCGCCGGCAACGACCTGTCTACCGGCGTGGTGGTAACCTGCGAGTTGACCCACGCCACACCTGCCGCTTTTGTGGCACACGTCAATAACCGTAACGAAAACGAAAATATTGCGGCGGATTATACACAATCCCCTGTCAATGTCTGCATTGGCGGGGGCCGCAAGTATTTTGAGAACCGTACTGATAGCAAGAACCTTACTGAAACGATGAGATCTAAAGGTTTCCGTGTAGCTTACACCATGGACGAGGTAAAATCCGTGCATGAGGGTAACCTGCTCGCTTTGCTGGCTGACGTGGCTTTAGAACCATATCCGGCACGCGGCGAAATGCTTCCCGAAGCGATAACAGCAGCCATCAACATCCTGAACCGTAACGGGAAAGGCTTTTTCTTGATGGTGGAAGGTTCACAGATCGACTGGGCGGGGCATGCCAACGATCAAACCCATCTTATGAATGAGATGCTTGATTTCGACCGCGCCGTGCATACCGCTTTCGATTTTGCTGCACAAGACGGCCATACGCTGGTAATCGTTACTGCCGACCACGAAACCGGCGGCTTGACTATTCCCGGTGGAAACCTGCAAACCTGCGAACCGGCCATGGCATTCTCTACCAAAGGCCACACAGGAGTTCCTGTACCGGTGTATGCATTCGGTCCGGATGCGGAAATGTTTACGGGTATATATGACAATACCGCATTTCTTCCGAAAATATTAAATCTGCTCGGGATCAAAAAATAATGGTTGCACATCTTTGGGTTATATGAATAAGCAGCTTGAAGTGCAGGTGTTTACAAAATTTCTGGACTTAATCAAGGAGTATTTCAGAAAAGAGCGTAATATCACTTTCTATGCCGGGAAGCTGGGCCTCGAGCCGGATGAGCTTTCCCGGATAATCCGGGAAAAGAGTGATAGCAGTTTCTCCGACTGGATAAGAATATTGGATTGATTCGTATACGCGACCGGTCTGCGCTTTCTATTTACCACAAAATATAATATACACTAAGTACATCGCAAGAATTAGTTTATACTATTTGAAATATTAGACCTAAAAAGCTAAACATCGGATAATATTTTCACCAAACAATGCATCCACAGGACCGACCTCGCTTCCGGAAGCAGGCATCAGCCCTGCTAAGCGAAGGGATAAGCCAAAAGCTGTTTGAGCCGACAGGCGAGTTCTTTTGGCGACCCATAGCGTGCAGCGGCTGGTCGCTGAGGAAGCAAGTCTTGACCTTTGCTTCTTTGGGTCAAGCCAAAGAAGGATAAAATAATACAATTTAATTATTGACTTGTACTTACTTGGACAATATAGAACTAAATCTATTCCCTTTGCCTAATATAAACTGTCGTAGTTCTGCAATGACGGCGGTTTACTATCTTAACGTGAGTTAGAGCTAAGCAAATATTAAGATAATGCATGAAGTTTCTTATATGGCAGATGCTTCCTTTATGGGATCGAATATTACCCCGCAACCCATACATTGATACCATATCGGTTTGGCAGGAATGCCTTCTTCGGCAAGGCCGGACGCCCTCGATATCAGATTGTGTACATAACTGTCATATTCCATGTGTATTTCCTTGCATCCACATTCGGGACATTCAATTTTCGGTGATGGATTTTTCATCTGTGTATAATTTAATTTTTAAGGTCAGATGGAATACGCCATAGATACTCATTACGGTGGGTGAACAGTAATGTCCATAGCTATTTCATATAAATATAAGTGTTTTTTTTGTGGTTAAATAAAACCTTTTAATTCATCTTTAAGCTCGGAATATCTTTCTTTTCATTAATTCAATTCCAGTGCCGGTCCCGGCCAAATTTTTTCCGGCCAGGGAATACGATGTTGTTTGCGTTCCAATTCACGCATTTTCCGTTGCATGATACCGATATAACGCTGTTGAACCGTACCGATGATTTTTTCCCACGGTAGTGCTATTGTTTTGGCGGCTATCTGCCCGACCGCCTTCCGTACGCGCCAATCAGTCATCACTTGGCGTATTTTGGCAGCCATCGCTTCTTTGTTGTTCTGTGTCAGGAAGCCATTGATGCCATCGCACACTATTTCGGCCGCCGTGGAGCCCTCTACCAGTAAAGAGGGTACTTTCATAGCAGCAGCTTCGCGGACTACAAGCGGAGCATTGTCGTACAGCGAGGGGAACAGGAACAGGTCGGCCGCTGCATAATAACGCATCAGCCAATGCCTGTCGTGGATCGTCCCTGTGAAATGGACTTTCTCACTGATGCCCAGCCGTCCGGCCAACTTTTTCAGTTGGTCGGACGCATAACCCTGTCCTATGAAATAAGCCGTAAAATCCATATCGCGCAATACCCCCAATGCTTCTATGATCAGGGAGATATTTTTTTCAAAAATCATTTGTCCGACAAACAGGAAGACCGGTTCGTGTTCACTAAGTCCCAATATCTTGCGGGATAGCGGGCGTGTGATCCAGGGACTTGCTTCTGCAAAATCCGTCCCGTTGTCCATTACCGTTACATTACCCTTGTAGCCGTATTCGCGGAGTGTTTCTTCCACAGCAGGTTGCGGTATCCATACTTCGTCCGCCGACGAATAGAAGTCCACTACACGGCGGAGCATCATCTTTACCAATGCGGGATTACTCACCGCTCTTGTAAAATCTTCGCGGTATTTCGAATGAAAGGTGGCTACCACGGGAATACCCCGGCGGCGTGCTATTTGCAATGCATAACGACCTGCAGAGAATGGTGAATGACAATGAAACAGATCGAATGGGATGTTACGGAGTTGTCGGTTCAAGCCTGCATCGAGCCAGGGAAAACCGACACGATAGGGCGCACGCCCCGGCACAGGCAATGAAGCATAACGTAACACCGGGAATTCCTCTGTATCCACGTATCCCGGGTAATTGGGCGTAACCATGTAGGTATCGCCCATCATACGGTTGAGCCAGAAGGCATAGTTACGTACGGTGAGCGATACTCCATCCATGACAGGCGGAAAACATTCATTGAACTGGCCGATAATATACTTTTTCATTTTCAAATATACTTTTGATAACAACCTAATTTTGATAGCAAATGTATTGAATGAAAGTTACTTGATCGTTACCGGAAGTTTATATTTGTGTTAAATATGAAATAGCCATGGACATTACTGTTCACCCACCGTAATGAGTATCTATGGCGTATTTAGCTCCGCTGAGCCGTTACCTTCGGTGAACCCTTTGGGTTTCGGGGTTCATCTGACCTTAAAAAATTAAATTATAAACAGATGAAATGATGATAAAAATGGGTCGTTACCGGTATGATGACACGGAGACATATTTGTACCCAATTCCTTTCAGTGTCCTGATGCGGTTGTCACCTATTTTTTCGCGCAGCTTGCGGATGTGTACATCAATGGTGCGGTCGCCCACTACACTGTTGCCGCCCCAGACCGTATGATAGATTTCCTCGCGGTCAAATACCTTTTCGGGTTTGGACATCAGTAGCGAGAGCAATTCGAATTCTTTTCTGGGTAGCGTAATGTGTTCCCCGTTCCTGATAACCACATACGATTCGGTATCAATGACAATATCGACGTAACGGCTGGTATCGCCTGTATCGGCTTCAGATTTCTCCGCTACTATCCTGTTGCGCTTGAGTAACGCTTTGATCCGTGCCTGTAATACTTTAGGCCTGATGGGTTTGGGGATATAATCGTCGGCTCCGGCTTCAAATCCCGCTATTTGCGAATAATCCTCAGCACGGGCGGTCAGGAAGGCGATGATGGTAGCGTCCAGTTCGCGATGAGAACGGATTTCTTCGCAGGTTTCGACACCATCCTTACCCGGCATCATCACATCAAGCAATACCAAATGCGGCAACTCTTTCAAGGCAATGCTGATACCGGTATTACCATCGGAGGCGGTAAATACCTCGTAACCTTCCTTGCGGAGGCTGTAACTCAAAAACTCAAGTATATCGGGATCGTCGTCAACCAACAATAATTTATATTTGTTTTCCATTGTCTGTTTCTACAATTTTTCTACTTGCAAAGAAAGAGCGAAAGATTATTATAAGTGTTTCATAATCATCAAATAAATGTTAAGTTTATGTAAAGTGTGTTGATCAACTATTTATTTTTGTTTGTCAGGAGTTTACTTAAATATTGATATGAGCGGGGGAACGGAATGTGAAAAGCAGCATGACCATCAACGAAAATCCGGATATAATAGTAAACACGGATCGTGAGTACATAAAATTAAAAAGCCTCACAATGGGAACAGAAAAAGGGAATTCAGGATGTCACGCGAAGGATGAACAGAAATTAAATATGACCGGTGATGAATTAGATATTTCCTGAAACACAGATTGATAATATACAGTCAGGTAATGCTGTAATTCTATCTGTTTTGCAAGAGGAAAACAGATAGCTTAATCCAAAATAATATTATCGGGTCCGATTATTTTCGTTACATTTGTATATGTACCCACATATTATGCTGCATTAAAGTGTCTTAATTGATTTATTTGCGTCGACATTTTTTCATTTTTACTCTTTTGGGTGATATTAGCTATGAATTATACTCGTACTTTTACGAAAAAAATATAAAACATAATATCAATATGAGATGTAAAAATTGTGGATGGGAGAATCCCGTAAATAACGCCAAGTGCGAGAAATGTAATGCTCCGTTCAGCGATATTATGAATGAGGTAAACAACGATCAACCATCGGTGGAAAAAAGCTCTTCCGACAAATTTGATCCAAGGAAAACAGCAAAGGGTTGTCCGGAATGTGGTTATCCGATCCGAATGATGGATAAAAATTGTCCTCAGTGCGGGCATGAATTTAGCTATGAGAAACAGGACGTTCCTGTGGAAAAAGAGCCGGCAAAGTCTTGCGAAGTACAGCCTCCGGTCCCGGTTGCTCCGGTTCAAGGTCAGGATAATCCCGAATTGGCTGAAAAAGCATGTGTTTACTGTAAATCATCCGTTCCCGAAACAGCTCATTTTTGTCCCAATTGCGGTGTTCCGTTAGCAAATGAACATAAAAAGTCCGATGAAACGGTGATGCCCTGGATAGTTGCGGATCAGGTTCAAACTCCGGAATGCTCGTTGACCTTTGTTCCGAGAGATGCAGAGCCCCAGAATGTTTCTACAATATGTTTTTCAGGTAATCTGATTCAATTGAGCAGGGGAAATACGGAGCCGTCTAACCAGACCATTACATCAAAAGTACAGGCCGAACTGAGTTTTGAAAACGACAAATGGTATATACAGGATAAAAGCGCGTTAAGGACGACTTATATCTATGCCGGGGAAAAGATAGAGTTAAAACAGGGTGATGTGATCGTGCTGGGTAACCGGCTGTTTGAATTCAACTGTGATTCAAAAAATCCGTCTGAATAAACTCTATTAAGTAATATAAAACAATTAATGTCGTATTTTCTGACCGTAATTCATTTGATCAATGTGCATTAAGAAAACAATAAATAGCACTGAGTGCTTAATTTCCGATGCTAATGAATAACCATGTTCAAAGATGTGATTTTCATGCGGACGATATCATTGATGATAAATACCGGATTGAAAAAACGCTTGGTGAAGGCGCTTTTGGAAAGGTTTTCAAGGTAAAGGATCAATCCGGACAAGTGTACGCATTGAAATTGTTGAAACTGTGGGAAATTCAATATGATCTCAGGCAACAATTGGTGGCACGTTTCAATATGGAATACGAAACAGGATTGATTGACAGTCATTACCTGATTCGATCGGTCGATCACGGATTGGTCGCCGGCAACCCTTATCTTGTGATGGATTATTGCACCAATGGCGATTTGAAACAATGGATGACCAGCACAAAACCGAACTGGGAAAAAACCGGAAAGGAAATACTATTCGGATTAAGGGATTTACACCGTTGCGGTAAGGTTCATCGCGACCTGAAACCGGCAAATGTATTGATCAACGATGATGGATCGGCCGTGCTTACAGATTTTGGAATAGCAGGCGACAGGAATAAACGGATGACCGAACGGAATATACAGGGAATACCTCAGCAAATACTGGGAACCTATCCTTATATGCCACCCGAACAGGTAAACCCTGCAAAAGATGCCACTGTACTTCCTACTACCGACATTTTTTCTTTCGGTGTGATGATGTACCAATTACTCACCGGAAATTTTCCTTTTGGAAAACTGGAAAGCAAGTACGATCTGATCAACTATCAGAAGAATGGACGGGATGGGATATGGGACAGGAAAATATTGGCCGGATCAAGTGCAGGAGCATTTTTTGTTCCTATAATAGAGGGTTGTTTGAAGCCAAATTACAAGAAACGTTTTCAGTCAGCCGATGATGTGCTGAAAGCGATGTCTCGCGGCGCTACGGATGTAAAATACAGGCCGTACGCCCCCCCGGTACAGATGATCGCAAAAAACGGAATTCTGTTGCGGGTCATGCAGGGCGAAGAGCATAAAAAGATATATCGGCTCAATACCATATTACGGGGAAATTGTCGGGTTATTACCATGGGGCGACAAGATGCCGACATTCAAAACACGATAAATATTGTCGAAAACCAAAGTTGTTACATTTCGCGAAAGCATTGTACCCTGGAAATGGATCTTGCTAAGCAATGGTATATCAGGGACGGACAATGGAATGGAAAAAATGCCGGTGAAAATAACTGGAAACATTCCAAGAACGGGACATTTATTAATTCATCGGAAGTTGGTTTTGAAGGAATGATGATCAGTCCGGGAGATATCATCTCCATCGGGGATGTCAAATTAAGGGTGGAAGGGTATTGAAAATAATGGAGAATTGAGAATGGAAAATGGAGAATTAACTTTGTTGAGATCACAAGCTCGGTTGAGAATGGAGGACTTAGCGACAGTGGTCTCATGGACATAGTGAATAATGGAGAATTGAAAATTGAGAATGGAAAATGGTTTTTTCTTAAAGTTAATCAGTAGATGAGTAGGGAAACACAAGAATATAAGCGTTCATTTTCCGGATCAGTGGGATCGGGAGTGAAATCCATTTTCGGCAGTTCGGAGAAAACCTATTATATCATCGAACACCGGATCGGTTCCAAGTATCATCATGCAGGCGAACAGCAGGAAATCATCATCGATCAGGTGGAGATCGGGCGTGATGCCAAATGCCAGGTGCGTTTTGATGAGGTGTTTGAAACGGTCAGCCGCCGGCATGCAGCCATCATAAGGGAAAACAACCGGTTGAAACTGATACCGCTGTCGAAAACCAATCCTACCCTGCTGAATGGGAAACAGGTTCAGGCGGAGTGGTTTTTGCAACACGGCGACGAAATCCAATTCGCTGTTAATGGGCCAAAACTTATTGTTATCTTTCCTCATGGAAAAAACGCTATGACAAGCAACATCAATATATTCCGCAGGCTTTACCTGTTTGGGAAACAGGTTTTTCTTCCATATAAAAGGGAGCTTGTCATATTGATGTGTATCATATTATTAATACTTATATTAGTCGGAGGATATTTTATCTTTATTCAATAAAAAAATATGGATTCTATCAAATTTACCATGGCAGCCCGTTGCGAGGCAGCCGGTCGACCCAACAACGAGGACAATTTTCAGTTGACCGACGATTTGGCCGGTAATCAATGGAGTTTTAAGACCAATGAAGAAGTGTCTCTGGGCGAAAAAGGAGCCTTGCTGATTGTGTGCGACGGGATGGGCGGTATGAATGCAGGCGAAGTTGCATCACAAATAGCTGTGGAAACCGTTAAGGAATGGTTTTCGCCGGAACGGCTGACCGCCGAGGTGACCGCTACTTCCGAGAGCATCATCAAATATATCGAAAACGCCATCATTGCCGCCGATATACATATCAAGGAAGAAGGTGAAAAAGACAAGGAAAAGGAAGGGATGGGCAGTACGATTGTGCTTGCATGGATCATCGGCAAATCCGTATTCATCGGTTGGTGTGGAGATAGTCGCGCCTACCTTTTCAATCCTGCTGTTGGATTGAAACGCCTTTCGCACGACCATTCGTATGTTCAAACGTTGGTAGACTCGGGACAATTGACCGAAGAGTTGGCTTTTGACCATCCCAACAGTAACATCGTCACCAGATGCCTGGGTGATACCCATCAAACAGCAAAGCCGGATATGGTGGAACATCCGCTGCACGACGGAGATATCATCCTGCTTTGTAGCGATGGCCTCAGCGGCGTATTACGCGACAGGGTTATTCAGACCGTGATGTCCGAAAACGCCGAAAATATGGCTTCATGCCGTGATGCCTTGTGGAACGCTGCCCGCAATGCAGGGTGGCATGACAATGTAACCATAGGACTGTGCCGGATCATGTCGGGAATCGAAGAGGGTAATTCCCGGCCTGAACAAAGCACGGCGCCTCAAAAAACCATGAAAAAACGGATATGGCCGTTTATTTTAGGCCTGGTAATGGGAATTATCGTCGGGTTTGTTGCAAAAATTGCCATAGAAAGATTTTTGTGAAAAATAATGAATAGATTAAACATACAGGACACACCATGATGCAATTACAAGAAAACGCCATGTTTGGCGAACATGATCGTTACCGGCTGATTCGTTTGTTGGGTCACGGAGGATACTCGGAAGTATGGCTGGCAGAGGATATGCAGGCAGGATTGAATGTAGCATTAAAAGTTTATGCTCCCGGAAGAGGATTGAACGAAGATGGCGTGACACAATTCAGCAAAGAATTTAAGATGGTTTTCAACCTGAACCATCCTAACCTGCTCCGTCCCACGCACTACGATGTGTTTGAGCGGATGCCCTATCTGATCATGCCTTTTTGCGAACACGGATCGAGCAGTAAAATATCCGGAAAGATCGACGAGCACATGGCATGGACATTTTTGCTTGATGTCGCTTCCGGACTTTCCTATCTTCACGGGCAGAATCCGCCTGTTATCCATCAGGATATCAAGCCCGACAATGTATTGATGGACAGCGCCAGTTCCTTTGTGATTACCGATTTCGGCATCAGTGCAAAAGTGCGGAACACGCTGCAGACTGCAGGTTCAAAAGCAGGAACGATGACGTATATGGCGCCGGAACGTTTCAATACGGATTATCAACCTGTTAAAGCCAGTGATGTATGGGCATTGGGCGCTTCTCTATTTGAACTGATGACCGGCAAGCCGCCTTTTGGTGAAAATGGAGGCCTCGCGCAGAAAGGCGGTGCGGAATTGGTTCTGCCAAAGGGATGGTCGCCAAAATTAAAGCAGCTCATACTCAATTGCCTGAAACCAAAGCCGTGGGACAGGCCGACGGCAAAAGCCATTGCAGAAGAAGCGAAGCAATATTTTGAAATCCCGATGGATACACTCCCGGACACTCCGGTCAGGAAATTTCCCGTAAAATGGGTATTAGCCCTGGTTGCAATGCTGATATTGGGATTATGTGCAGGGTTTATAACAGGAAGCCGCATGGGCGACCAACCGAATCCGAAATTAGATGAGTGTATCAGCCTCATTGAACAGGGAGATGCAGGTTTCAATGAAAATGATTTGAAGACGTGGAGGGAAACCCTTGTTAAATATCAGGAAGCACAGGCGCTTATTGAAAACAATTCCCTGCGGTTGCCCAATATGGATTATCGTATCAAACAATTGAAGGAGGAAATGGACCATGTCATCGATATATCCATTGAAAATGCAAAAAAGGCCTTTGCCGCCCGTTCCGAGATGGCTCTGGTGGTTCTGAATGACGCCCTGGTGTTGGATCCTGACCATAAAGAAGCCAAAGCCCTGTATGAACAATACTCAAAATTTTTCAACAATAAAAATAATTAACATTAATATTGCATCATGAAATGTCCATATACAAAAGTACATCCATTGTAATAATGATGTATGGACATTGCATCTGACCTCAAACAATAAAAAATAAACAGATGAAACGTTTAAAATTTGCAATCGTATCTATTTTTCTTCTTTCCCTGTCAACGATAGGGCTTAATGCACAACAAAGCTGTTATCAGATAGGATTGAATGAAGGAAAGGAAATATTCAATGCAGCCCAAAGGTTAGAAAAAAGTGGCAAAGGCGTTGATGCTGTACCTCAATATTGGGAAGCACTCAGAAGATTCCGGTTAACCCGCAGTTGCAGGGATTTGCCTGCGAATCATGAGTTGGATACGTGGGAAGACAAATCTATCAAAGGCATTACGGATGGTGGCGGAAAGATCAACGAAACAACGTATCTGAATGCTTCGCCGCGGTCGCTCCGATTTACCGAAAATGGCGGTAACCTGTTGATCACCGTAAATACCAACGTAAATACATGGAGGGTTGGCAATACTCCGGCATGGTGTACTACACGGAAAAGTAATAATCAATTGACCGTTACCTGTAGCAAAAATACCGCATCAACCGGTCGAAGTGAAAAACTCACCATCATTGCCAACGCGCTCACGTATGAGATAACTATTGAACAGGCAGGGAAAACCCAGGTCGAAATTTCTCCTTCTGCAAGTGTAAAGATTACGGGACTTCAATTTGCAGGTAGGTATGCCGATGGCACATCAGGAAATTTCGGTGAAAAGCTATACAATAATATGACTTTCCTGCGTCCGCAAATTACCTGCAATTATCTAACAAAAGAGAGCAAAAAAATAAAATTGGAATACAAGATACTGGATCCCAACGGAAAACTTCTGTCAGGTCCGGAATATACGTACTCAGAAGAGATAAACCTGCGCGCCAACCTTCAGCAAAATGATGTTCTGGAGCTATCGGAATGGGGTGTAATTAATGGAACAGCTTTTGCCGTTACAGGAAAATACACATTCGAAATATGGAGTTCCGGAGTAAACATGTATTCAACCGCTTTTGAGGTTTTGGCAAAACCCCTGCCTCCATGCGAAGGTATTAAAATAACAAGAGTCCGGTTCGCAGGCAAGCTTGCTGATGGCACATCTAAAGGACATGGTGAAAGTTTGTACAACAACATGACATTTCTTCTTCCGCGGATCACCCTTACGAATTTGACAGAGGACAGCAAAGTGTTCCGGTTGAATTTCAGAATACTGGATCCTGCCGGAAACCTTATCGCTCCTATAACCGGCAATAGCTGGGACAAGGAAATGACCATCAATGGAAACATCCAGCAAGTATATGAATTCGATATCCCGGAATGGGGTTCCGCTACCGGAACAAGCTTTGAGAAAGCCGGAATTTATCAGTTTGAGATATGGTGTTCAGGCAAATCGATATACACCACTTCTTTTGAGGTAATGGCGCCGGAATCGCAAGTGCAACCGCAACCTAAACCTAAACCGTCTGCCTCTTCCTCTGGATTAAAAGCAAGTGTGGGTATAAAGGCCGGTTTGAATCTGGTAAATGTCAGTGATGAAACCTGGGCGGATATGAGACCCGATTTTCATGCAGGTATCCTGTTCAACCTGAATTTCGGCCATAAGGGTGATAAACCGGGCTTTTTCAGCCTGCAACCCGAAGTGCTGTATTCGCGTCAGGGCTTTAAAATGGATGGCGAGGCGATCAATTTCGATTATATCACCATCCCGCTGATGTTCAAGTTTTATGTCTATCAGGGATTAAACCTTGAAGTCGGTCCGTGGGGCGCTTTCCTGATATCTGTTAATCCGGATTCGAAGGCGATTGATGGGATGAATATTAAACTTTCGGATTTGAAAGGAGGAAAAGACATCGGTATAGCCGCCGGGATCGGGTATGATTTCAACTTCGGACTGATTTTAGGTGCACGTTACCAGCACGGATTATCCGACATGGCCGGCAATTTACTGTGGAGGAACAGAGTGATCTCCATTTCGGCAGGATGGAAGTTTTAATCAACCAATTATTATAACATTATAAACAGAAGAAGATGAAAACGGTATTCAATAGCACAACAAATCGGTTGATGTCGATCAAAAACAACATATCAAAAAATATGATGTATTTCATATTGGGGGTGTTTACTGTCATGATAACTTCCTGTAATGACGATCTGGAAGTTGAAAAAACGCCGGAACAACCTCTTATCACATACAATAAAGTGGACGGTTATTTTGGTGCTGACGATGACGGCAATGCAGTGTTTATAATGGATCTGTACAATTCGTCCAACCCTAATATAGGTATCTTTATCTCGGGGTTCTGTACATTGCCGAGCAATCCTGCCAATTTCAAACTTGATGTGGGAACTTATCATCCTTCGTCAAACGGCGGGATAAAAACATTTTATCCGGGCGAGATTTATGATGGAGACATCATAGGTACCTATCAGTACAATTTAACCACGAATAAGCTTACGTATATTACGGGAGGAAGTTTTACGGTGTCGCTGTCGGGCAATACGTATACCATTGAAACTGACTTCACCGGTAAGGATGCCGATACCGGCGATGCGGTAAATAATATCCGCATTAAATATACCGGCGCCATCAGTTTTGATTATTTATCGGAATCAATTGTAAGAAGTACGTATAAGGCTTCAACGGGCACACCTACCTTTTATAGTAGTGGACCTAGTACATGGAACGGCGAAGTTATTCCCTACGAAGACGAAGACGAAAATTTTATTAGAATAACTAATTTTTTTGGTGATGAAAAATGGACTATATATGTCGATATAAAAGATGGTAAACTCCTTTTGGATGACTACACTGTTCTTTGGGAAGGCCCCATCAATGGGGTTACCGGTACCTTTGAAGCTCGTTTTGCATATGGAGTTAGGTATAACAATAAAAATTATATATTTGAAGTGGAAAATCCGAAAGAGATTCAATATGACAAGAACACCGAGACATTGGATTTCAACAATAAAGTATCTGCAACGATTGATGGTACTACCGTTAATAACCTCACTCTTTATTATGGTATATTAGCAACAGCTATACCGGGCGGTGGCGGTAGCGGAAGTGTTTGGATATCCGATGTATATCCGGACATCAAACTTAAGCTGACTTCTATATCGTCTTCCGGTAGATCTGCAATCCAATCCGATAATTCGGAAAGCACGGATTTGTTACGGATGATATCTAAATCCTATGCCGATAGAAAAACAACGAATAAAAAGAAAACACAAAAGACCACATTAAATGGACTAAGGGTAATAGACAGTTCCAAATTACAACCGGCAGAATCAGTACATTCAGTACGATAAATGATTTTGAGCGCAGAGAACGCGGATGAATCAGATAACGGCATGTTTTTTTCACGTTAAACTGAATCGTCCGCGTTCTGTATTCATTATTCAGGGTCGAAACTTTTTACACTCTTTCGGGTGATAGTTTTATGTGCTTACATCCCGTATTTTTGTAAATAGTTTTGAGTTATAAATGAATAAATTAAACAATTGAAATCATGAAAAATATTATTATCAGTACTGTCTTGTTGTGTGGTTTGTTAATGTCTTGTAGTGACGATGAAACAAAGATTCAAGAGGAGAAAGGCAGACTGGAGGAAATGGGCAAGATTGCTGCCATTGAGTTATGTGATTGCCATAAAGAAAAAAGTGTGGATGATTGTGTGGATGAGTTAACAAAAAATTATTCTTCAAGCGATTATTTAACTAATACATTTGTTGAAACGGTAAACAAACACAATACCTGTAATATTGAACTAAAAATCATTCAGGTTCCTAAATAATAATTCAATGCCCTTGCTTAGGCATATTAATGCTAGACTTGCATCTGAGGTTTTGCAGGCGAGGCCCTACTGTTGTGTCAAGGATTAAATGACGGATTGTTACCGGATTACAACCGATCCTTAAGCGAGTTCATCGAAGGTAAATCCGGCTATATTCCAAGACGACAATACAATTTCCGTTCAACCTCAGTCGCATATCGGCCTGAAAGGCCTGGTTACTTCAGCCCAACGGCAAATCGAAGCGGCGCCTTGGGAAAGATATGACAAATCCTTTTAGCGCCCTGAAAAGGGCAGGTTAATTTAATTAAGAAATAACATACCCCTCACTGGGGCGAATGTTTTCCGGTATCCGTCATTTGAAGAGTGACACGACACTATTGAAGAATCCTATTGCTTATAATTGAGGCATCTTTGATAATAAATAATTGTGAATTCTTTTGTTGCTGGCAATAATGGACGAGGGTTTTTCAAACTGCATTTTGGCTCCCTTCCAATCAGAAATAGATCCACCTGCTTCCTCCAAAATTAATAAAGCTGCGGCATAGTCCCAAGGTTTTAACACTTTTTGAAAATAGCCGTCTATTCTTTTTGCAGCAATATATGAAATTGCAAGCGCCGAGGAACAAATACGCCGAATGTCTATGCAATCCATAAATATTTCTTTTGCAATTTGAAATGTTAAATCGGCTTCATTTTTTCGGGTAGAACCTGCTCCGAACTCAATCAAACTATCCGATATATCTCTTTCTGAAACAGTAAGACGTTTGTTGTTAAGATATGCTCCTTTACCTTTTTCAGCATAAAAAGTTTCATCGGTAAAAGGATTATACACAATCCCAAAAACGATTTCACCATTATACAACAATCCGAGTGATACTGAACTTAGTTGATAATCAAATATTAAATTTGTTGTACCGTCGATAGGATCTAATATCCAACGGTTTCCTTTAAAGTGCTGATTGTTGCCTTCTTCGCTCATAAATCCTATCTCAGGAAACAATTTTTCAAGTTCAGTTTGCATAAAAGAACTTACAGTAGTATCGACCGCAGTCACAAAGTCCGATGCACCTTTTTGATATATTTCGGAACGTAACTCGGGATTGAGTATGATCTTCTTTGTTTCGTGAACAAGTTCAATTACTTTTTCAAAAGTACTCATATTACATTATTTATTTTTAAATCGTTTAAGAAGTTCACCTTTTGCTTTATCTTTATCTTTATATAACCATATCTCGCCCACAATTGGTTTTTCCTCGGCGTTACTGATCGCATTATAATATCGTCCTCCTATCGTTTTTTGATCAAGAACGGTTAAAAGATGAACACCATCAGCCTCTTGTCGTTCTCTAGGATGCTCAACATTAAATAGTCCGGAAAGCTCACAGTTTTTATCTAAAAGCCTGTATTCATTCGTGCTATGCCAAGCAGAGCCACGCATGAAACGTTTGCCTATTTCATCCGTTAATTTATCTAAATCAACATCATCAATATCTTGACCTACAATAGGTATATAATTTTGACCTTGATCCAAAAATACTACATCCATTTTCTGGTGAATATTGACAATACCTATTCTGATATAATCATTATGAATTTTCTCTATTCTCTTAATTTTCTTTATTTCCTCTATATTCTCTACTCCCTCTATTCCCTCTATTTTCTTTATTTCCTCTATTATCTTTTCAGTAGAACTTTCATTTTCCTTGTTGTAATAATGCAAAACGTACCATTTTCCGCCAATATCAAAATTCGAGTTTTTTTTTCTCCAGCGCCAAACCTCAAAACAAAGTATTACCTTACTTGTTACTTTCCATGTAAGAAGCACTAATATAGCTGTTGCTATCACTTCAAATAAAATTTTATACTGCGGGACAACATGAATATCAGATAGAAAAATTTTTATTACTATGGAGATTGAAAACGCCAATACCATGCTGTTTTCCTTTGCTTTAGAATATTTACTTTCGTTTCTCATCTTTTTGAAATTAATATTTGTAATTACATTATTTATCTTTTCAGACTCTATCTCCATTGTCTTACTCTGAATAGACATGCCAAAACCTCTGTTTTCAAGGCTTACGTGGGTGTGCGGTATGGGTAAAAAGAGTTCAAAATCAGCTTGCTTTTTGTTCATACAGAAAGCGCAAGTATAATCATTCCATTTTGAATTACAAAATCATTCAGGTTCCTAAATAATCATTCAATGTCGTTTACTTAAGCATATTAATGGTTGAAATCCGGCAAGTCAAGCAAGCCTGCGTTGAGCGGCATTGCATTGCCGCTCAACGCAAGGTTTTCACAACCGTACTCTTTCCACTGCGCTGGGGGAATGTCCGACTTCACGATTTTTTTGTTGGTCGCCAATTCCTTGTTGAGGCTTTCTTGCAGCTCTTTCAGCTCGGCGGTTTTCGACTTCAGGTCGGCTTTCAACTTTTCCTGCTTGTTGTTGGCCCTGGTGGTCGAAAAGAGCGGTTGCGACAGCAACTCCGTATCGATGTCGCGCCGCTGGGTAAGCATAGCGTTTCCTTCCAGACCCGCTAATATTACCTGCGCACTGTTGAGCAGTTCGGCAAATGTTTTTCTTGGCATAGCTTCTTGTTTTTAATGAATATTTACGGAGAATCATCTCTTGAGAATCGCCTGCCTTCCTCCGGCAAATAGGTTGTTCCTTATATCGTTTGCAAACATGCCGCATGCATACCGGTTTCACCCCATATCTTTCGGGGATATTGCCTATCCCTTACGGGAAATTTGCTTTCCCACATGGAATATTATTCATCTCTTGTGGGAAATTGTCTTTCCCTGTTTGTCCGCATCCTTTTCTTCATGGATGTTGCTTTGTGCAGGATTATTTGCCTGTGGTACAAACTAACTGCGCACAAAGATTTTCTTTTTTGTTTTAAACAAAAAAGAAAATCTGCGAATTATACCTGTTGAAACTTTTACACTCTTTCGGGTGATTGTTTCGCGTGTTCACGCCCCGTATTTTTGCATAAAAAGATACGAACCGGCCCGCAAGGGTATAAAAAGAAAAAGAAATGAATGCGCCCCAAATTAAAAAACCGACCCTTGCGTGGGTCATCATCGGATTCATTATTACTTTCGTACTGCTGGTAACTTCGCTTGATGTTATTGAGAAACTGTGGTACATGTTTGCCATGTTCATCTTGTGGGACATTACCGCCCTCGTTAGTTACTTCTCACGCATGAAAGCCTATCGTAAAATGCTGAAGGATGCAGCGGAAGTTATTCCCGTTAAAAATGATCCGCTTGCTATACCAGCCACTATAAAAGTAGTGCGCGATTCGAGTTTCGTTGGAGCTATTGTGCCGTATAAGGTTTATCTGAACAATTGCTTCGCCGGGAAACTGAAGAACGGGAAAAGCCTTGAATTATCTACCTCAGATTCCCACAACATCGTGATGGTGTTCGATAATAACGACAATCCGTTTCAGGGCGATTTTGTGGCAGACCTGGAAGATGGAGGATATGCCGAAGTGCATGTCAAAGCAGGGAGATTTGTGAAAAGGCAAACCCCTGAAGTGCCACGGATGGACAAAAGGATGGGTAATGTTGAAAACGTCCGCCCTGAAGTTCATTTTAAGGAGGCTGTCGGGAAACACAAAAAGAAAAGAAAAGTGAACAGGACGACTGTCATTACAATTGCGGCAATTATTGTAATGCTGGTCTGTTTTGAGCGTTCGCCGAAAAATGAGGAAATCCCGGCCGCAGCTGGAACAGTAGACGCAAAACCAACGATAGCGCAAAACCCGAAAGCAGAAAAATCAAAAATAATACCGGATAAAAACACTAAGGCGCTTCCGGGGACGTCAACATATAAAGGAAAAGCGAATTTTTCAGAAATTCAGAATTTTGAAGTCAGTTTTTCATTGTCGCCGGATAAAAAAGAAATTCGGAATCTGGTAATTGCCATTTCCGGACTAAAAGTAACCGCGCGCTATGAAAATATGCAGATACAGCAAACGGGCACAAGCATGACAACCACTTACGCCGGCACATTCGCCGTAAAGGATAACAAAGCGGATATAAGTCTCGGAAGAAACGGGAATCTATCGGTTGAGTTGAACAATACAGGTGCAACCGGCACCATTGCATATACATATATTATATCGGGCAGTACCGGTCAGAACAGTCATCCCGATATCCCGGTCAATTTAGGCAGAGCATCTATCCGCTTTCAGGTACAATGAAAAATCGCGGTCAGTTGTTCTTTTTTTGTTTTTGGCTAAATCTTTTTTTGAGGCGTTATGAAAATTGCCAAATTGTACGGGCTTATTTTTCCATTCTTTTTGGCGCCCCAAAAAGAATGGAAAAGGGCTTGGCAAAATAAACGCGCTCCGCCTACCAGCTTCGCTTGAACGGAATTTTGCCAGTAAGGTAAGCTTCGCTTGATAAACGGGCTACCGCCCGCGCGTTTTAATACCTGATTGTTGAACTTGAACCGGTATCGCGCGTAAAAAAATGCCGCAGGCGCAATATTGACGATTTTCCGTCCAAGCGAAGCCGGTAGGCGGAGCGCGTTAAAATCGTCGAGCTGTTTTTGGTTACTTTTTGAAGCTGCAAAAAGTAACGAAGAAAAAGCAACAAATGAATGAATTGCACTTCAAAAAAAGATTTAGCCCTTTTCCTTATTTTTACCCTTTAGGGGGATTAACGGACTAAATACGTCGTATACTTTTGTGGTAAATAATTGATAAAAAATATGAACGGTCCGGCAAGGGCAAAAAATAAAAAGAATATGAATAAGAGAATTTTTGTTGCTTTAGCAATAGTTTTTAGTCTGATGTCCTTATGGGCTTCTGCCCAGGATGTCATTGTTACAAAAGGTTCGAAAAAAATCGAAGCCAAAGTAACTGAAGTGAATGTGGACGATATTAAGTACAAAAGATTCGATAACCTTGACGGCCCGGATTATGTTCTTCCGAAAAATGATGTCCTTACCATTGTCTATCAAAACGGGAACGTGGAAGTTTATGGAACAGAAGAAACTGCCGTTTCAGCAAGCGAACCTGTTTCTGTGCCTGTTCCTGAGAATACACCCGTTACGGCATCGGTACCTGTAAGCGATCCCGCTCCTGCGAACGAGATTTCTGCGGGGACGGAGGAGTTGTTACAGGGCGATTACGCTTTGCTGCATATCTATCGGAAAGGCGCTATGGCCGGAGCAGCAATAGGGTATGACGTGTATTTGGACGACGAGAATCTCTTTCGCGCAAAAAATAATAGCAAAACAACGATCAAAGTTACAAAAGAGGGGATGAATACTTTACGGGCAAAAACCGAAACAAAAGTCGAAATACCCATAGATATTCAATTCGGACGTGAATATTACATTCGTTGCGGAATGAAAATGGGCGCTTTTGTGGGAAGGCCTGACATCGAGCTGGTGGATAACCATACGGGAATAACAGAGTTTGAAAAAATATCTTCTGATAAAAACAGCAATACTAACCGCTCCGTAAGGGGTACAAAAAAAGGAAAATGAAAAAAAGGAAATTGGATATTCTGATAACGATTCTGGTAGTTTTAATACAACTCTCCACGATCAGTTGTAGTCTTACAGCCGAAAAAATAATGGAAAAATATCAAACTTGTGGCATTGTAGCATCCGACATAAATAAAGCAGGATTTTCCATCGTCGAAGTGGTTGAGTGGTCAGGCGATAAAAGCGAATTTATGGTCACGGTAGAATATTTCAATCCGTTGATCAGTCATGTGGAAGAATATGTTCATCTGTTGGGTGGCCGTTTGGTGGCGCTTGATGCTGCAAAACCGACGAAAACAATACCGATAGAAACGAAGTTTTTCGTTGATTCCCTGACAAATGACGAATATGGCCTGCCGTCATACCATACGATAATTTCCATCAACAAAAAGGATATAAAATCAGGATTTGTTTTGATTGGTTTCAAAGGTATCGCGAAAGACGAATCGGAGGAAATGGAAACTCCTCCCATGTTTCAGATACTGGAACTGACTGGAAAAAACGCACGGGTGATTACTGAAATACCTTATGCGGGGGACGACTTTTTTGAACCGGCAGATACGAATACTCATTTTTCTGTTAATGCCGTACGGCTTCAGCAGATCATCGGCTCATGGGGAAATACGGACGGGGAATTTAAAACCGACCCGAACAATGCGATATCGTTTAATATAGCATTAACGGTTGATTCACTAAAACAGGACAAACCCAGTTTAATTCTTGAAAGAGACGGTTCATTCTCATCCACTATCGATTACTCCGACTTTGATGTCTTTGGTCTTAGTGCTGTTTTCAATGCTGCAAAATCATTAAAAATAGGGCAGAATACCGCCTGGGAGTGTGACAATTTCATGACCGGCCAACCCGGGCAGAAAGACAATAATTTTATCTTTTCCTGTAAATTGAAATTAACTCCTGTAGATGAAACGATCGACTATAAATTAATTCTTGTAGATCATCATTTGTTGCGTCTGGAAGTTTCTGAGAAAGTATACACCCGTGAAAGGCCCGATCCCAATACAGGGTTTATATTTGCTGGCGGCAATGTTCATCTGAGTAGTACGCTTAATTTTAAACGATTATAATCATATATTTGCTGTTTCGCAGTAGGTTTCATCTACGCTATTAGCAGTCTTTTTGGTGATGAATGCGATCAGGCAGACGTGTAATTTTCAGGAAAATAGGATAAAGGAATAAGTTTCAACCGTTCCGTAAGGAACACAAAGTATAAAAACATGAATACTAATCTTGGATGGAAAATTTTTGGTCTTTTTGTCAGTATCTTTCTTATTATTGGCGGACTCAGCGGCGAAATGGTCCTGAGAGGAACAGATAGCAGTACAGCATTGGTGGTGGCCGGATTTGTTTTTCTGGTTTTGGATATTTTCGCCATAGCGACCCACAAAAAACAGAAAGCGCAGGAAGAAAATGTAGCCGATGATTTGCAGCTGGAAGCCGATGTGCGCCATGAACCTACCGGTTCGTATGACGAAGATATCAGAGATGAAGAGGTATTATCGGATGAATCGTTTTTACCGCCGCAGAGATATTCAGGCATTCAATGGTTTTTCAAAGCTTTAAGGCATTACGCTGATTTCAGCGGACGTGCACGGCGAAGAGAATACTGGTGGTTCGTACTGTTCAACTTTATTTCTGCTTTCTTATGGTCGTTTTTGCTGATGTTGGTGTTTGCACTTACCGGCAGAGGGGATGTAGAATATGCAAGCAATATTGTTGCTTTAAGTTTTTATTTAGTGTTCCTGTTGCCGGCTATGGCGGTCGCGGTTCGACGGCTGCATGATCTGGGAAAAAGCGGTTGGATGTTGCTCGTGATGTTTATCCCGCTTGTAGGCGGTATATGGTTGCTCGTGTTGATGCTGACGGAGGGTCAGCAGGGAGCAAATAAATACGGACCCGACCCTAAAACTTCATCTGATCCATTCAGCGAAGCGGTAAAAGTGAAGAGTGCGGGAGTGGCGTTCATTGTTGCCGCCTCCCTGGCGATTGTCACGAGCATCATTCAATTTTTTGCAATAAATTCGCTATACGGATCTTTTCCCTTTTGGGGAATAGTAAATTTTATTGTTCTTGTGATAACATTGCTGGCAGGTATTTTCCTGTTGAATGGAAAAACAATGAATGTGATGCACGAAAAAACCAGATATGCTTTTTTCCTGTTTCTGGCAGCCGTTTCCATATCCCTTATCATAAGTGTCATTTCATTGAAAAACTACCTATCGAATGTCGATCACATTCAATGGCGATTTGCAGTAAACTCATCATTGAACCTTCTTTACAAGTCGTTGATTATCCTGTTCACTGCTTTATTCTTGTTTTTACAGGAAAAAAAATATCTCATCCGCAACATAGCGGTATTGGTCATTGTATTTTCGGGTTTATTTCTGTTTTGGGATGTATATAACTGTATGGTGAGGGACCATTATGGATCGGATATATGGGAGCAGATTTTAAATTTTTCAGAAGTCTTTTATTTGCTTCAACCCATCGCATATATCATTTTAGCAGGAACATACCTTTCGGGAATGGGAGTATATCTTTCGGGAACAGAACAATCAGTACCCGTGTACGCCCCGGTAATACCGCGTGATACTGAAAGTGCGCCCGCAAAAGACAAGAGTCCTGTTTTTAGCGATTCGGCGCCGGTGTACTATACGCTCGAACACAAGGTCGGATCCAGGTACCACAGGACCGGTGAAAAACAGGAAATATCAAACGAACAGGTGGAAATAGGCCGTGATCCCGGATGTGAGGTCCGGTTCGATGAGCATTTCGAAACAGTCAGTCGCCGACATGCAGCTATCATCAAGGAAGGCAATCACTGGAAATTAATACCGGTATCGCAAACCAATCCTACCTTCATCAACGGAAGAAGGGTGCACAAGGAGTGGTATTTGCAAAACGGCGACGAGATACAGTGCGCTATGAACGGGCCGGTGCTCGTGTTCAGGTTGCCCGGTTAAATAGGAATGATTTTGATATTATTGCTTTCAAACATCAATATATCAAGGACTGTAAGTCCGTTTTAATTTAGCCCGACGGTAACGCCTCGGGATATCGATCATTTTTGATTCTCTGGGCTGCAAACCCAGGTTAATTGGCTAACCTGGGTTTGCAGCCCGCTTTGTCCGAATCCGTTTTTATTTCCCAAGGTTGAAGCCATTGGGTTAAAATAATCTGCCATTTCATGGCGAAACGCTTATTTTGGAATAAAAATCAAACCTCTGCATAACATCAGTAAGTCATAGTAAATTAAATAATAATATTTTGTAAAATGCTAAAAGTCAAATCAAATTTGGGAAAAGTGGCGATGATAGTTGCCTGTCTCGCAGTAACAAGTTTAATGTACTCCTGCCATCCTGCGCCACAAAAGCTGTTTGACGCCATTGAACAAGACGACGTTCAACAGGTCAAGGCTTTGATTGCCAAACGTGTCGATGTTAATGCATCGAAGGACAACCTCACGGCACTTTCGATGGCTGTAAAAAAAGGAAGTCCTGAGGTTGTCGGAGAGCTTCTTGCCGCAGGGGCCGATGCGAATCACCAATTCATCGTCATCTCCTCGGGGGGACCTGCAATGTATACGGCACTCATGTATGCCGTGGATGGAGGACACACCGGAATAGTCAAGGCACTTCTTGCCGCAAACGCTGATGCAAACATGGGGTACACACAAGACCGCAAGCCACCACTTGTCATTGCAGTAATGAATGGAAACCCTGGCATTGTTGAAGCCCTTCTCCACGCAGGTGCCGATGTTAACGCGAAAGACGGTGGCGCTTACTCGGCGCTCATGGCCGCCGCGGATAAGGGAGATCTCGAAACCATCAGGCTCCTTCTTGCGGCAGGTGTGGATGTCAACGCGGCAACCAAAAATATTTATGACGTGACGCAAAGTGGTTTGACCGCACTTATGTTTGCCGCATTTAACGGGCACTCCGAAGCCATCAAACTCCTTCTTGACGCAGGTGCAGACATATCCCTGAAAAGCGGGGCAGGCAACAATGTCCGTGAAATCTCGGCGTATAAAGGTCATCAGGATATTGTCAGGTTGATTGATACCGCCGCACAAAAATAGAGGGCGTCAGAGTGCCGCCACATTGCAGGAAATGCCAGTCACTGGAATATTAGGTGCGACCTACGGTAATTAAACTTCGATATCTTCTATTTTGATCAGACCCAATCGTAGTGCACTAATGACCATGCTCATGGCATTTTTTGCGTCAAATTTAAGGATCAGGTTTTTACGTATTGTTTTAACCGTTTCAATATCCACGTAAAGAATATCGTTGGCTATTTCTTCATTGGTATAACCAGCCGCAATCAACCGGAGTAATTGTTGTTCGCGCCGCCCCAGCGGGATGGACTCTTTATTCCTGTTTTTGTTGAGTATCATGGAGTTTTGACCGCTGATGTTTAAAATAAACTCCATACGGTAAATCCTGACCGTTTCTATGTTTATATTGAGTGTGTCGGCAATATCCCAATTGGGGTATCCCTTGACGAGCAGACTCTCAATAAGGAGCTTTATGTATTGATCCAGACAGTCGGAATCCAATTCGTCCTTTTTATCTGCGATCAGGTTTTTGATTTTCAATCTGCGGTACTTTTCGGTAGCGTCCATCAACTGCGACAAATTTTCGATCGCGTCCTGACTGTTACTGTCATTGTTTATCATTTGGGCCTTTTGTTGGATAACGGCAAGTAGCTTTTCAGGCTCGGATTCTTCTGTTTCCTGAGGAACAACCATCTTGTCATAACGGAAAAACTTACCTTCCAGGACCGCTTGAATGGCAGAAATGATCACTTTAGGCAAGGCATCTTTTGAAATATAACCTGAACTTAAATTGTTCAAGGGAATTTTGAAGACGGAATATTCCTCATAAGAAGTGATGATCAGAATTTTTAAGGCAGGATGTTTTTTCCGTATCTCAGTGCAAAAATCCACCCAGTAACCATCAGTTAAATCTAATCCAAGAATCAGGATGTCGGGAAGTTGATCGGACAATTTTTTCTTGCATTCCTTTAGTGAGTTGAATGTGGCGGTTACTTTGGCATAATCGGACTTATCTATACATGTGCAAAAATCGTTGCTCAATTTCTTGCTTTTAACCGCAATATATACTGATTTCATCTGTATAAAATTATTTTTAATGGTTAGATGAACCCCGAAGGGCTCAGTGAAACTAAATGTCCAATTTTGTTCATGACGGTGGGTATAACGCTATGTTTATGGACATTTCATGTTTGCTTACTTAAAGGTAAAACAATTTTTATATTAGAAAGATGTGGTTTTCTGATTTCCACAAATGAACAAAATTAAAGTTTTTGGTATAACATCAAATCTGCAGGACAAAAATTTTAGGGCAACTGTCCTGTGATGATCCTCTTTTTCCTTTTGCAACTGCTTCGTCTGGTCCATTTATTCCGGATCTTATTTTTTTCACTCTTTGGGGTGATTGATGTGCGTGACGCTATCCCATATTTTTGCAGAGTAATAAATATCAATCGCTCCACAAGGGCATAAAGTAAAAGAAAGATGAATAAGAACATTTTTATAATTATCGGAATTTTAAGTTTAACATTCGTAGGCGTCTCTGCACAGGATGTTATTGTTACGAAAAATTCGAAGAAAATCGAAGCTAAGGTTCTGGAAATAAATGTGGACAATATCAAATACAAAAATTTTGATCACCTTGATGGAGCCATATATACGCTTCCGAAAAGCGATATCGTCACCATCGTTTACCAGAACGGACGAGTGGAAACATTTGGAGCAGCGGCGCCAAAATCTTCAACAACTGCGCCTGCATCTGTGATAACGCCACCTACAAAGGCATTGCCATCAACTGAAACGGTATCAGCAGGAAGTTCACATATTATTCCGGCGACAAACGATGCTGCTCAGGCATCTGCTCAAAGTACGGACAACAATAGCGCCGGAACGCTGGAAATTA
>JAISOY010000070.1 GCA_031275285.1 Bacteroidales bacterium
TTCTGGGATGTACGCCGGTGGAAAAACGCTCCCGCTGTGTACCAAACTCCCCTGCAAGGTTGGAATATGATGGTATCCACCATTGACGGTACTGAGGAAGAAGTCAACAAGCTTATGTATCGGCCGCAGCTTTTGCTTCAGCAAAAGTTTGGTGTCCGCGATTATTTCTGGCCCATCGCAATCGGCGATATAGATGTGAATCCGAACCTGGTACAGAATATTGGATGGTAAATTCAATGGATAATTAAAAATTGAACTGAGCCTGCGAGCTAAACAAGTTAAAATTAGAATATTATGAAAAACAGAATAATCAATATCATCATTTTCCTGATGTCGGTTGTATGGGTCGGCTGCAAGGAGGAAGGCCGTATCGATTTTATAGACGACAGCGCGCCTGCGCCCGGCCAGGTGTCGAATGTAACCGTAGATAACAGGCCGGGTGGCGCTATGCTGAGATATACACTGCCTGTAGATAAAAACTTGCTGTATGTGCGTGCCGAATACGAAATAAAACCCGGAGTGGTGCAGGAAACCAAATCGTCGTATTTCAAAGATTCTCTGGTTTTGGAAGGATTTGGCGACACGCTGGCGTATGATGTACGGCTGTACAGCGTGGGAAAAAATGAAAAAACATCGGATCCCCTGACCGTACAGGTCAACCCCACAACGGCACCCGTTCACCTGGCAACCAAACGCTTCAGGGATACGTTCGGGGGAGTGGCCATCGACATTGAAAACCCGCAAAAGGCAAACCTGGCGATTGTATTGATGGCGGATACCGCTAATTTGGGGTATATGACCGAAGTGATCACTTATTACACCGCCTTGCCGAAGGGAACTTTCACTTACCGCGGTGTCGACGGGTTAGATTCCGTGGAACACAAATTTGCAATGTATATTCGCGACAGGTGGAATAATAATTCCGATACTGTAACATCTGTGGTAACACCATGGTTCGAGGAATTTATTCCCAAAAGTAGCTGGGTTGATTACACTTTGCCTGGCGATATCCCACCGGTGAATTCCGGTTACCCAATAACAAGGATATGGGATTCGAATTATGATGTGGATGGCTTTCACGGCCTGGAAACCCAGGTACTCCCGCACAACCTTACATGGGACCTGGGAAGGACGGTTAAATTGAGCCGTTTAAAATACTGGCCGCGTAACCACACCGATGACAGATGGACAAGAGGACATGCAAAGATATTTGAAATATGGGGCTCCGTATCGCCCAATCCCAGCGGAGCATTGGATAACAGTTGGATACCACTCGGACGGTTTGAGTCTTTGAAGCCTTCCGGAACCGGAACGCAGATTACCCAGGAAGACATCTCTTTTGCCCAGGAAGGTATCGATTTTGACTTTGTCGTAAGCGACTTTGCGCCGGAGCCTTATACTCCGGTCAGGTATATCAGGTTCAGAACCATAACCACATACGCTAATGCTTCATTTTCGACAGTCCATGTCCTGGAATTGAGTTTCTGGGGAGAATTATTAAAGTAGTTAAATCAATAAAAATCATTTAAATGAAGAATACAGTATATATCATCTTTATAGGGATCATTTTAGGATTCTCCTCATGCGATAATCAGACGGATATTTACGAGGATTATGTAGTGCCCAGCGGGTTGACTTATCCCGGGCCGGCGCTGAATCCGGTTGCATACGCCGGTGATAAGCGCATCCAGATATCGTGGAACAGGGGCACCGATCCCAGAATACAGAAAGCAAGGATATTCTGGAACAATTATACCGATTCGGTGGAGTTGACAGTTCTTGCGGGTGCGGATGTGGTTAGCCATATTATCGACCCGATTGCTGAAAACACCTATTCGTTCAATATCCGTACCTACGACGACGAAGGGAATGTTTCCATTCCGGTGGAAGTGATGGGTACGGTATATGGCGATACGTACCGGAGCCTGCTGCCAAACCGCCTGCTGAAGAGCGCGTATTACGACGGGCAGGATGTTACGCTGAACTGGAGCACGGCTGATGCAACGGAAGTCGGCATCAGCCTGAGCTGGACGGATACGAACGGTGCAACCCAGACCATGGAAGTAGACCCCTCGGAAACGGAATCGCTCGTCCCGTACTTCAATTTAAACAAACCATTGTCGTACAGTACCGTGCATAAGCCCGACACCATGGCAATAGATGTATTTCAGGCGCCCATGACCGAAATGATGATCGACCCGGTAATACCGATCCCCAAAAATACATGGGTGCCGTATTTGTTACCCGGTGATATGGGGATAAACACCAGTTATCCCCTGGCACGTTTTTGGGACGGAAACACAACCAATTTCATGCATTCGGATGGCGTTACCGGCGTTCCCTGTTCATTTACGTGGGATATGGGGCGAAAAGCAATATTGAGCCGGATGAAACTGTGGCCACGCCCCGATAATGACGACCGATGGAACAAAGGGATGCCGAGATTCTTTGAAATATACGGATCCATGGATCCGAATCCTGATGGAAGTATGGATGCCACCTGGACGCTGTTGGGCAGCTTCGAATGTGTTCAGCCGTCAGGCAATGGAATCAAAGATCCCTGGGAAGCTCCTACGGCGGAAGATATAGCGCTTTCCACTGCAGGTCTGGATTTTGAATTCGTGCCGGGCCCGGGAGTTGATCCCTCTGTCACGGTAAGGTATATCCGGTTCAGAAGCCTCGAGAATTTCAACTCTTCTGTAACCCCACGCCTTTTACTTGCCGAGATCACTTTCTGGGGAACATTGGTGAAGTAAAACCGATGCAATTCGCCAAAAGTTAAGGTGATATATAGTAGAGGATGTCTCAAAATAGAAATTAAGTTTCTGAGAATTGAATATTCGGATTTGTTCTCAGATAGGTATCCGAATAAAGAGAGGGTGAAATCACGTTGTGAGACACCCTCTTTCATTTTTAGATGAAGGATTTTTCAGTGTCTTTTTTTAACAGTGTCTTTTTAATATCTTTGTCGTTCACTCATAACTGATTGTCTATGGCAGCTATTATACTGGTTTGTTTTGTATTGTATTCTGCAATGTTGTTTGGTGTTACCCGGATAACTTCAAGGAATGCAACCAATGACACTTATTTTCGGGCCAATAGGAAAGCGCCTTGGCCGGTGGTTGCATACGGAATGATCGGAGCTTCTTTGTCCGGCGTTACATTTATGTCTGTTCCCGGTTATGTCCAGACTTCCCAATTCACTTATTTTGGAGTTGTTATCGGAAACCTGATCGGATACATAGTGATAGCATTGGTGCTTTTGCCTTTATATTATAAGCTTGATCTGACATCGATATATACTTATCTGCAAAAACGTTTCGGCTTCTGGAGTCATAGGACAGGCTCTTTTTTCTTTATTGTTTCCAGGATGCTGGGCTCGGCGCTGAGGATGTATCTGGTGGTTTATGTGTTGTATGAGTTTGTATTCCGTTCCTGGGGAATTCCATTTTGGGTGCCGGCTGTAGTGTTTATAGCGTTGATATTATTATATACATTAAAAGGCGGTTTACGTACGATTATCTGGACAGATACGTTACAAACTACTTTTATGTTACTGGCCACCATTTTTACTATTTATTTTATACTCAGGGAAACAGACCTTTCTTTATTTACCCTGTTAAAAAATGCATCTGCTGAAGGCTATACCAAACTGATAGAGACTAATTGGCGGTCGGATAATTTCTTTTTAAAACAGTTGGTCAGCGGGGCATTTCTTACTATTGCCATGAATGGGCTGGACCAGGACATGATGCAGAAAAACCTCAGTTGCCGGAACCTGAAGGAAGCACAGAAAAACGTATTTTCCCTTAGTTTTTCATTGATTTTCGTGAACCTGCTTTTTCTTACGTTGGGAGCGGCCTTGCTTTATTATGCATCCCACACAGGATTTGCGCTTCCTGAAAAATCCGACAGTATATTCCCTGCCATAGCATTCGATTTATCGACCATAACGGTCGTCTTATTTGTCATCGGACTATTGGCCGCAGGCTATTCCAGTGCCGATGGCACCCTGACCTCACTAACAACGGCCATTTGTTTTGACTTTTTCGAATTTGACCGGAAAAAAAGTGCCGAAGGAAAAATAAAATTTCCGGTGAAATCAGTAATAGGGATATTGGCCTTTTGTTTATTACTGGCTGTATTACTTATTCTTGATGTGCTGCATGATCCTGTCCAGCAAAAGATAGGTTCATTATTGCTGTTTGCTGCTGTTTTTTTATTTGTCTTTTATGTGCTAAGTATACTTACAGAGCGTGATATCCCACAAAAAGATCAGGTAAAGACCCGTAAAATAGTACATATCATCTGTGCTGTCCTTTTCTTTTGTATTATTGTTATTTTCCGGCCATTTCATGATGATTCCCTCATCAAAATGGTATTTAATATTGCTGCACTTTCTTACGGACCATTATTGGGATTATTTTGTTTTGGATTGTTCACGAAATGGCAGGTTAACGAACATTATGTGCCTTTTGTAGCCGTTGCAGCCCCGTTGATTTGCTATGTGTTGAAGCTTTATTCAGCTGAGTGGTTCAACGGATATGTCTTTGGCTTTGAACTTTTATTGTTGAACGGATTACTTACTTTTTTAGGACTGTGCCTTTGTATCAGGAAAAGAAGTGAATGATTTTATGTATTTGAATAATTATAATATTAATTTTCTATATTAATTTAATAATGCCATTTTCAAGAGTTTATATCAAAAAACGGTTATAATAAAAGTATAAAATGGAAAAAAATTATAAAGTAGGAAAACTAATTTACGATGGTAATATTTATGATGGTATGAATACAGGAATCAATGATTTACCATTTTATTCACATTGGCTCAAAAAAAGGAAGAAAGGTAACATTCTTGAATTATGTTGTGGTACAGGTAGGCTTACCATCCCTCTCGCACAGGAAGGATACCATATTACAGGTGTTGATAATAGCACATCTATGTTGAAACAAGCCAAAGGAAAAGCTAATGAATTGAATGTTCCTGTAAGGTTTATTAAATCTGACATGAGATCTTTTGAATTACCGGAAGTTTATGATATTATTTTTATTCCGTTTAATTCAATCCATCATTTATATACTAACCGGGATTTTTTTAATGTATTAATATGTGTAAAGAAACATCTGAAAAATAATGGATATTTCATATTTGATTGTTTTAATCCTGATATTCGTTATATAGTACATGCAGAAAAAGAAGAGAGGTTGATTGCTGAATATTCAACCGAAGATGGTAGAGAAGTTGTTGTAAAACAGGCAATGAGCTATGAAAATGCGACCCAGATCAACCGTATAAAATGGCATTATTTTATAAATGGAAAATTTGATTCTATTCAAAATCTGGATATGCGGATGTTTTTTCCACAAGAATTAGATACATATTTAAGTATGTATGGATTTAAAATTGCTCATAAATTCGGTGGATTTAAAGAAGAAATATTTGAAAACAGATCAGAAAAACAAATATTTGTATGCCAAAAAATGAACGACCCCCAATAAGTAAGGATCTGGTCGGTATGCAAAACCGGCTGGGGATTCCTGATTGAACTATATCCAGGTGAATATTACCAGACACGCTTCCTTAAACCTGCTGTTTCTAAGGTTAAGTAATCAATTATCTATAATAATTTAACAAAACCCGTTTTTAAGAAATATAAAACAATCAATGTTATATTTTCTGAACGTAATTCATTTGATCAATGTGACTTAAGAAAATAATAAATAGCACTGAGTGCTTAATCCTGGTTGCCCTCATAATTAATGATATTTCTTCTCCATTCTTCAGGAACGGGGATGCTTTGCTGGGTTTCATGATCGAAACATACCAGCACTGTCGTACAGGTAGCCATAGTTTCATTGTTGTCTGAGTTAATGATGTAGTGCTCTACCGTCATACTTTTGTTTCCGATATGTGATACCCTGGTTTTTACGGCGATCTTTGTTTTCAGGAAAACGGGTTTGATGTAATCGATTTTTACAGAAGCACCTACAATGGCCTGTTTATTCCAGTCGATGTCACCCAGTACTAAATCGAAGTAGTTAAGTTTTCCGAAATCAAAATAGGTCTGGTAAACAGTGTTGGATACATGTCCTTGCAAGTCAATATCACTGAAACGGATCTGTATATGGATACTATGCCTGAATGCAGGGCAGGAGAGAGGTTCGGTCATATTAAAATATATTTCCTGCAAATATAGTGAAAGATGAGAGCAATTGTAGAAAGCTTGCATTCAAAAAATTGCCGAACCGTATCCTATATTCTACAAATATAGTGAAAAGCGAGGGCAGAGTGTCGAACTAGTTCGTAAACTTTGCCGAGGTGTATCTTATATTAAATAAATATCGGGAAAAAAGGATTACGGAACCTATTCTCCGTAATCCTTTCAGGTATTATATTTCCGGTGCATTATCCAGCAGGTATTTCTCAGCATCTGCAGACCACACACCATTATTGGCTTTCACCATCTTGGACAACCGTGCAAACATGGGATTATTTTTTCCTTTTTCTTCCAGTTCGTCTAAAGCAGTTAATTCCAGGTTAAGATGGGTATATATCAGTTTTTTCCCGCCTGGAATATGGGGCAGCTCTTTAGTGGTATCAATTACGGCATTTAATCCGCCGATGTGGGTGATCATGGCGGCCGGGTTGACTGTTCCGGCAGACATCATTTCCAGCGCTTCGATCATATCGTCGGTATTTCCTCCGCTGGTTCCCACAATATGTGTGAAGGCATAATGGACATTGTAGAAATTCAGTTCCGCTTTGAACTCGGTATCCGACGGGCCGGCGAAGAAGTTGAGGCAGCCGTCCATGCCCAGTAGGCGGTCCGCCTGTTCCACTATCTGTTTTACAGGTGCAAATACCAATACATCGTCAAATCCTTTGCCGCCAGTAAGTTCTTTCATATATGCTTCGGCATCCGGTCTTTCTTTAGTATTGAGGTATACCAGTTTTATCCCATTACGGGCAGCTTCATCCACCGTATAAAGCGATGCCGCACGTTCCAGACGTGCATTATCGATATCGGTTACCACTACCAGACCCGGTCTCCGGGGACTGTGGATGATGTAATTAATGGCTGCGAGCCCCATCGGGCCAACACCTGCGAGGATAGCCATATTTCCGCCTTTCTTGATCCCCATTTCATGGACATATACACCGTTTTGGGTGTGATAACTGGCATGAAAAGCGCCAATGACACATGACATCGGTTCAGCTAGTGAACCCAGGAAAAAAGCATCTCCGGTATATTCCAGCAAACAATTCATCTCCATTACCTCGTTCGGGATAATGATATAAGTGGCGTTTCCACCGATATATGGGTAGGAATACCCCGGTGCATCCAGACTTCCTTTGTAGTTTAAGGCGGGCTGTATCGAAAATTTCATGCCGCTGTGGAATTTATCCTTCCACTTTTTGCCCACTTCAATGATCTCACCGCAAAACTCGTGACCGATCATTACAGGGTTTTCTGCAATATTATCCGGTACACGTTTGTGATCTGCGCCCTGTTGTACTGCTTTATAACTGGACATGCAGATACTGTCGGAAACTACTTTTGCCAGTATTTCATCGTCTTTGATAACCGGCAGTTCGAACTCTTCCAGCCGGAGATCGTTTTTGCCGTACAGACGTACTGCTTTTGTTTTCATACGAATATAATTGTTTTTAGGGATTCAAAATTCAAAATTCCGGTTTTGTCTACTTTTTAACTTTCTAACTTTCCTACGTTCTAACTTTTTCGTTAATTCAACATATTCTGGCCACCTGTTACGGGAACCGCCTGACCGGTTTCATACTCCTGTCCGATGATGTAAATTACCGCTTTCATGACATCTTCCACCGTACAGCCCCGTTTGGCAGGAACCTGGGCCTCATAGAATGCCTTTACATCCGCAATGGTTTTTGCACCGGGCACTTTACCTGTCTGGAAGTATTGGACAAACAAACCTTTTTCCGGATCGCTCCATAATGGTCCATCAAAGAAGTTACCGGGACATACCGAATTTACTTTGACCCCGTAAGGCATCAATTCCAGGGCAAATGACTGTGTAAGTCCGATACCGCCGAATTTACCGCCGGCATAGGCAAAATTCTTATTACTGCCTTTCAGTCCTGATTTCGAGTTAATCTGGATGATATCCGTAAAGTATCCGGGCTTATATTTGGCTTGTAACTTTAATATTTCAGACGCATATTTGGCGCAAAGGAAATATCCTGTATAATTTACTTTGGTCATCAATTCAAAGGTCTCGGGTGTCATTTCGTCCAGCCCTCCGGCACGAAGAATGCCGGCATTGCTGATGAACACATCCAATCCGCCGAATTGTTTCACAGTTTCCGTTATCAGTTTTTCTACCGAAGATGCATTTGAAACATCAGTTTTGATGAATGTGGCCCGGTTTTTCTTTGCGGAAGCATTCAATTTTTCCGCCATCTGGTTGCCGACTGCTTCATTCAGGTCGGCAATGACTACATGAGCATTCAGTCCCATCATCTGTTCCGCAATGCCTCCGCCGAAGCCTTGTGCTCCACCGGTAACAATAATGACCTTATTTTCCACACTGCCGCCTGAATTCTGCCCTTTTGATATGGCGCGGCGGTAATTTTCCACTTCCCAGTTGTCGATAAAGGCAATTTCCCGATCGTTCAGGAATTTCGGCCCTCCGAAATCATGGGAATAATAACTGATTTTCAACAGGTCCTCAAATACATCCAGGGCAATATTAACCGAACGGTAATTATCTTCAACAGCCACCAGTCCAAGATCTTTCAACAGGATCATTTTGGGATCATAGCCATAGGCTTTTCGGTACTCATCCAGTTTTTTACTGAACTCCGCAATAGCTTCATCCGCTGTTTGTGTATTTTCCACATATACCGGACGGGCTTTACAATATACGATAATATCTGGGGTAAACGGTGCGGAAGCTTCTGAAAAAGAGGAGGCATCTTTGGTGAATTCCGAAATAAGCGTGTTGTTTCGTATGGTTGCTATTTTCACCTGATCGGTTGAAAGCAGCATGCGGATAGCTGGCATGATCTGTGCCGCTTTGTCTTCTACGGATGATGATTGAATACCCGGTTTCCGGGTAATCTTTGAGGTGATTTTTTCTATTACCTGATCATAGATGGTTTTGATCTCTGTAATGGAATCCGCTGATACGAAAATTCCATGGTTTTGCAATAAAATGATATGAGGATCATTACCATGTGTTTCCCGGTATTTCAATAATCCGCTTTCCACTTTTTTGAAAAGCACGTATCCGGGATCGGTATATGGAATATACAATGCTTCATCACCAAATAATTCCCTGGCTTTACTTTCTGCCTGCTGCGAACATAAAAGTGCGTTGACCAGGGTAGGGTGGGTATGTACAACAAATGAGTAGCGGATGATATCATGCATGGATGTTTCCACGGATGGACGTAGCATTTTTTCCGGTTCGACACTGGCCCGGAACAGGTCGGTTTTTACTTCCTGCTCCCGATGATCGGAATGATCACTGTACTTTTTAACGGCAATTTTTTGTAGCTTCTCCCGGTCAAGAACGGCAAAACCGGATTCGGTAATTTCTCCCAGGGTGGTGCCGCTCGCTTTTACCCACAAATATTTTTCGTTTTTAAATGAAGTATTGCCCCCGCCGGCAATGACATAATCGCTGTTTTTTCCGTAAAACTGAGATATCTCAATCAGCTCCTGAACCTCTTTCATTATTTAAGTGATTTTTAATTATCTATTAATCAGATGTCTATTGAATGAATGACAAAAGATGTATATACAAGTTGGACAAAGCAAAGATATATTTTTTTTGTACAAAATCATATAAAATAAGAAAGTTGCTGAATAATCTATCGTATAATGCTAACTAAACAGGAATAGGTAACGATTTGGTGGTGTTTGTAAATACCTAAAAAACGGAGCTACCAGTTTGTTTACACTACTGTTTTTTTTGATATTGAGCGGGGGACATTCCTGTCTGTTTTTTAAAAAAATTGCCGAAAGCCGACTGATCTGAAAAGTTGAGCATATCAGCAGTCTGCTGAATGGTCATTCCAGGATCCCGGAGATATAGCTTGGCCTGTCGCAATAATGCCTCATTAATCCAGTCAGTAACATTACGTCCCGTATAATTTTTTATGATTTTGGCAAAATAATCGGGTGTCAGGCAAAGTTTGTCCGCATAAAATGCTACAGTCTTACGTTCGTTGTTGCTATCTTGCAGTAGTTGTATGAATTTGAAAAATAAAAGATCATTGTCATGTAAATTTTGTTCTTTTTCGGCAGATGCCAGGCTATTTACTATGATATTCCCGGCTTCCATGTAGAAGCAGCGGATTTCGTTCATTACCATGCGCCTGTGCCAGATGTGGCTGTTGCGGCTTATATTCCATATAATTTTCTCTATTATCTCCACCAACAGGACGGCATCCTCCTGCCTGATATTATCCAAAGGATTTGCGCTCTTTCTCAGTGCAGCTTCGGGCGTCAGATGCTTTTCTTCCCGAAAAATCTCATCATAGAAACGACTGGATACCATTATATTATACCCTAAATAATCATCTGAGAATATAAAATTGCGAAATACCTGAAGTCCTGTTAAATCCATCAATGTATTTGGTAACAGCGTATATTTTTTTTCATCAATTTCAAGATTGGCTTTACCAGCCATTGTCAAAACCATAGTGAGGGCATTCACACGGCCTGGAGCAGAAATATCCGGAATATCTATATTGAGTTTATTACCTTCCAGTTTGATTATTTCAACCTCTCCATTGAAAGAATGGACTTCCATACCATTACGGCCAAGCAGTCCCATCCCGATTTTATGAAATTTAACCATTGCAAAAATAAATTTATCAACACTACTATTTCATGTAACTTGATAATCTGAACTTTATTGTGTTGTATGCAAATATTGTCCTGAAAATATTAACCAATACTACACGGATTGTAACCAATGAGTTTCCGGTGTCCGCCAATATTTTTGCTACAAATAAAAAAATAGAAAATGGTACGCAATAGAATCATTGAAGAGGCGGGACGGCTTTTCGACCTTTACGGGATAAAGGCCGTCAGTATGGACAATATCGCATCCTGGTTGAATATATCGAAAAAAACGATTTACGGGAATTTCCGGAATAAAGAAGAACTGGTATTTGAATATATCCGTGTAGCAGTAGATACAGGAATAAGAGTTGTTGAAGATGCCGAAGAAAAAGCGGTTTCACCTCTGGAAGCCATTATCCTTATCAATACCCTCACATTGGAACAAGTAACAAGTCACTGTCCTGCATTTTTTCGTGATCTTGAATCGTACCCTACAGCAAAACTGAAAGTATTTGATGAATATGTTTCGCTTATCGGGGCCAAATACATCAGGCATTTTTTCAGCTGTATGGAGAAAGGATTGTTTTTTGAGGGAACCGATATGCCTCTGATCCTGGATTTCTTTATGGAACAACTCAAAGTAGCGGCTGAGAAATTTCATGCAGGGCAAAGCCAGAAAGAAATAAAATTTATTAATGTAATAATAACTTTCCTTGCAGGCATGTGCACAGAAAAAGGACGGGAAGAGCTGATTCTATACCAGACCTGTTCTGACAGCCGGCAGGGCAATACCCCTAAGAACCATAGAAGGGCTGGTACCTTTCGTATTGACACGCTACACATCTGATTTCAATATAATTTTTAATATATAAATACCAAAACATGAAAATGAGAATAATTAATAACAGCCTTTTTTGTTTCGGCATTGCCATATTGTGTATGATCGTTATATCATGCAAAAATAAAAATCAGATGCCAGCACAGATACAGAGCGAATACAAAGTATTAACCATCACTTTGAGCGATAAAAGTCTTTCAACAAAGTATTCGGCATCGATCAGGGGCCGGCAGGATATAGAGATCCGTCCGCAAGTGTCGGGCCTTATCACCGAAGTGCGGGTAAAAGAAGGCGAAACCGTTGGGAAGGGACAAATAATGTTTGTGATCGACCAGGTAGCATACCGCGCGGCGTTGGAAACGGCAAAAGCAAGTGTGGCGGCGGCGCAGGCAGGTGTCAAAACCGCACAATTAACTGTCGACAGCAAAACCGAATTGCATACACAGGAGGTTGTATCCGATTATGACCTGCAAACGGCTATCAACTCATTGGAAACCGCAAAGGCGCAGCTTGAACAGGCAAAGGCTCAGGAGATAAATGCGAAGAATGATCTTTCGTATACGGAAATAAAAAGCCCTTCCAATGGAGTTGTAGGTAAGTTGCCTTATAGAATCGGTGCCCTGGTTAGCTCAAGCATCACTACGCCATTAACAACAGTATCAGATAATTCGGAAATGTATGTTTATTTCTCCATGACTGAAAATCAGGTACTGTCCCTTACACGGCAAAACGGTTCGTTGAAGGAAGCCATCGCAGCCATGCCCGGAATCGGACTGCAATTGGGAGACGGAAGCATGTATGATGAAAAAGGATATATCGAGACCATCAGTGGGGTCATTGATCAGACTACAGGAACTGTTAGTGTCCGCGCCGTCTTTCCCAATAAAAACGGTATCCTGCTGAGTGGTGGTGCAGGCAGTGTGGTCTACCCTTATGAGTTGAAAGATGTCATCGTGATACCTCAGGCAGCCACTTATGAATTGCAGGACAAGGTATTTGTCTATAAAGTGGTGGATGGTATCGCACAGTCAACCGAAGTGAAGGTATTCGGAACGAACGATGGCCAGACTTATATTGCCGAATCGGGACTTTCCGAAGGTGATATTATTGTAGCTGAAGGAGCGGGACTACTGAAGAATGGCACAGCCATTCAAATTAAAAATTAAAAGTTAAAAATTAAAAATGGCGCAAAGCCCTGTGCAAAGTCACTTTTCATTTTTCACTTTTCATTTTTAATTATTTAACCCCCTTTGCGGTTTTCACAATGGATGCAAGTATGCTAATTATCTTAGTAATATCAGGTAAAATGGAATCATGCATAGATTCGGTAATAAAATTACTATCACAAAGCAGGTTTATCCAGTATCTCGTTTCATTGGCCTCTTTAAGCGCTATGTGCATTTTGCTGATGAAATCGGCTTTACTCTGGGCAAAAGAACTTTCACTTACAAGTGCACCAATTGCTGTGCCACTTCGTAATAATTGTTTTGATAAAACATATTCCTGCTTTTCCTTACTTAAATATAGGTATGCATTAATAATGCGTAATGCGAATTTATATGATTTATCTGCAATTATGTTCTCTTTCTTCTTCATAAGTAAGATTTCCAGGGATAAATACAAAGATAATAATTGCAGGTCACTTTTTCATTTTTCACTTTTCATTTTTAATTCAAAATAGTATGAACGTAAAAACTTTCATAGACCGTCCCATTTTCGCGGCGGTTATTTCCATACTGATTGTGATTATAGGGATCATTGGCCTGACATCCCTGCCTATAGAACAGTATCCGACCATTGCAACGCCTACAGTGATGGTTTCGGCTTCCTATACAGGAGCTGATGCCGAAACGGTACAGAAAAGCGTCATTATTCCTTTGGAGGAAGCCATCAATGGGGTCGAGCATATGATATATATGACTTCCAGTTCCAGCAACAATGGTTCGGCTTCTATATCGGTATACTTCGAACAGGGAACTGATCCCGATATGGCGGCTGTAAACGTGCAGAACCGCGTTTCACGCGCCAGCGGTCAGCTTCCTGCCGATGTAACGAAGGGTGGTGTAACCGTAAACAAGATGCAGAGCAGTCAGGTGGTGATTTTCAACGTTTACAGCAGCGACGATCGTTTCGATGAACTGTTCCTTTCGAATTACGTCAATATCAACATCATTCCACGTATCCTTCGTATCGAGGGTGTAGGTGGGGTAGATGTACTCGGTTCGGATTATGCCATCCGTATTTGGCTGAAACCCGAACTCATGGCACAGTATAACCTTGTCCCACAGGATATCGCTGATATCCTGGGTGAACAAAACATCGAGTCTCCAACAGGTAATTTTGGAGAAAACTCGGACAATATGTTTCAATATTCAATGAAATACCGGGGACGCTTCGAAACACCTGAAGAATTCGGTGAGTTAGTGATACGGTCGACATCCGAAGGCGAAGTGCTGCGACTGAAGGATGTTGCCAAAATTGAACTCGGGGCACAAAGTTATACAATGACGGGTTCGGCAAACGGACATCCGGGAACGGTATGTATGGTCTCGCAAACTGCAGGTTCTAATGCCCGCGACATAGCTATACAGGTGGAGACACTCTTGGGCGAAATCGAAAGCGAATTACCCCCCGGTGTAAAAATAGGTACCGTACAAAATGTAAGGGATTTTCTCGACGCTTCAATAAAAAATGTTCTTACAACCCTGTTTGAGGCAATGATACTTGTTATCCTCGTAGTTTATATTTTTCTGCAGAACGTCAGGTTAACACTTATCCCGATGGTCGCTATCGTCGTATCACTGATAGGAACATTTGCCGTACTGTGGTTCGCAGGGTTCAGCATTAACCTGCTTACACTGTTCGCACTCGTACTTGCCATCGGCACGGTGGTCGATGACGCTATCATTGTCGTAGAAGCCATACAGGCACGGCTCGATATGGGATACACATCGGCATATAAAGCCACCGTGGACGGCATGAACGGTATTACTTCGCCCATCATTGTCAGTACCATGGTATTTATGGCGGTATTCATTCCTGTATCATTCATGGGCGGTACATCGGGGATCTTTTTCCGTCAGTTCGGCGTTACAATGGCGGTTGCCGTAGGAATATCCGCTTTGAATGCATTGACGCTCAGTCCTGCACTCTGTGCCCTGTTGATCCGTCCCGATAAAGATTCATCAGAAGGAGGCGGAAAATCGTTCCAGCAACGTTTTCGTATGGCATTCAACAGTGCGTTCCATGCAATAATCAACCGGTACACGGGTGGTGTAAGGTTTATACTGAAGCGTAAGTGGTTGGCTGGCGCAATGTTGACAACGGCATTCGTACTGCTTGTTGTGGCAATGGTGAATACAAAAACAGGACTTGTCCCGGATGAAGATCAGGGAATGCTTTTCGTGAATGTGAACACCGCACCCGGGACGACGCTCAGCCAGACACACGAGGTCATGTCGCAGGTCGAAGAGGTGATCAAAGACATTCCTCAAATTGCCGAATATTCCAACAATGCCGGTTTCGGTATGCTTTCGGGGCAAACCCCCACTGCGGGTATGATCATGGTGCGTCTGAAATCGTGGGACGAACGTAAAGGTGACGCCAACAGCATTGATGCCGTGACAGATGAGATATACCGTCGTACTGCGGGTATAAAAAATGCACAGCTTTTTGTATTCTCGCCGCCAATGATTATCGGGTACGGTTCGGGTGACGGTTTCGAAATGTATACGCAGGACAGGGCTGGTAACACCGTAGAGGACTTATATTATACCACGCAGGATTTCATAACGAAGCTTAACGAACGCCCTGAAATCGGTATGGCATACTTCACTTTCGACATCAAATATCCTCAATACACTGTTGATGTGGATTTTGCAAGGTGTAAACGTGCAGGAGTCGCCCCGAGCGAAGTACTATCGGTTATATCGGGTTATTACGGAGGGCTCTATTCTTCCAACATTACCCGTTTCTCGAAAGTGTACCGTGTAATGATGCAGGCTTCGTCCGAATACCGTCTCGATACGGAATCACTCAACAATATCTTTGTCCGGACATCCGAAGGTATGGCGCCTGTCGGACAGTTCGTTACATTGACCAAAACTTACGGTTCCGAAACAATCAGCCGTTTCAATATGTTTAACTCAATAGCCATAAACGGTAGTCCTGCCGATGGATACAGCTCAGGCGACGCTATAATGGCAGTTAAAGAGACCGCGGCCCAATACCTGCCTACAGGATACGGCTACGAATTTGGCGGTATGAGTCGCGAAGAGTCAGGTAACAGTAATAACACCATCATTATCATGTTACTGTGTACCTTATTTATCTATTTGATCCTTTCCGCCTTATATGAAAGTTTCCTTATCCCGCTTGCAGTAATATTATCCGTACCTGTCGGGTTAATGGGCAGTTTCCTTTTTACGTGGATAACAGGGTTGGAAAATAATATCTACCTGCAAACAGGTGTGATCATGCTGATCGGACTTCTTTCTAAAACGGCCATTCTGATTACCGAACTTGCCCAAAGATACCGTAAAGACGGATTAAGCATTACTGAAGCCGCGTTGAGGGCAGCGAAAGAACGTCTTCGTCCTATCCTGATGACCGCCCTGACAATGATTGTCGGATTGCTTCCCTTAGTATTCTCATCAGGAGCGGGCGCTAACGGTAATATTTCACTTGGAGTGGGAACAGTAACAGGCATGGCAGTCGGAACACTGGCATTACTTTTCATTACCCCTGCACTATTTACGGTGATGCAGAAGTTACAGGAAAAGATTAAAAGAATTAAGAAGACAGAATGAAAGGGATGCCGGAAAAAGTCATTTAAACCCACTTTCTGACTTTATGAACGTTCCGACTTTTGACTTCTTCAAGAGGCTGATAAACAAAAAAATAAAAATGATGTCTGTATCCTTGGTTTTTAATTCGGGTCATATCTATTCTTTAAAATATTAAATCTTGAATATGGAAAGCAATGTTGATATATTAGGAACGGAAAAAGAAGGAAAGCTGTTGTATCGTTATGCTTTGCCGTCAATTATTGCAATGATAGCCCAGTCTTTGTATAACCTTGTAGATACTATCTTTATAGGACATGGGATTGGTGTTTTGGCGATTGCAGCTTTAGCGGTGGCATTGCCTTTGATGAACCTGAGTTCCGCTTTAGGCTCATTGGTCGGTACAGGAGCTTCGACACTTATTGCGCTTAAACTCGGGAAAAAAGATAAAAAAAGCGCCGCTCTTTGTGCGGGAAATGTTGTATTGCTGAATTTAATTATCGCTGTAAGCTATACAATTATTGTTTTACTCTTTTTAGACCCGATTCTGATATTTTTTGGAGCGAGCGAAGATACACTTCCCTATGCAAGGGATTATATGCAGATCATCGTAGCAGGGAATGTTTTCACTCAATTATTTCTCGGATTAAATGAAGTAATACGTTCGTCAGGGTATCCGCAGAAAGCAATGAGACTGACTCTGATGGCGGTTATTGTCAACTGTTTGTTGGATGCACTCTTTATTTTCGGGTTTGGTTGGGGGATTAAAGGAGCCGCCTATGCAACGGTGCTGGCGCAGATCATAGCACTCCTTTTTGAACTGAAACATTTAACAAACAATACGCATGTTATTCATTTCGAACGTAATATTTTCCGGTTAAAGAAAGATATTGTTTCGAGAATTCTTGCAATCGGGCTATCGCCTTTCATTGTCAATATTTGCAGCAGTTTGGTTGTGATCATCTTTAACAATATTTTCAAAATCTATGGCGGCGACCTATATATTGCTGCATATGGGATTGCCAACAGGTTGACTTCTATCGTTTTTATGATCCTGTTAGGATTAGCTTCTGGAATACAGCCTATTATCGGATATAATTTTGGGGCTGAACTTTATTCCAGGGTCAAAAGAACACTCGGATTGGCCTTGCTGTGCGGGATTTGCATAGCGAGTTTCGCATTCATCTTATTCCAATGTTTTCCTGAAATATTGTGTCGGTTATTTACGACAGATTCGGAGCTCATCGGTCTGTCTTCGCAGGGGTTACGTATTATTAGCGCGATGCTGCCATTAGTCGGTTTTCAGGTTGTTGCATCCAATTTCTTTTTGTCGATTGGTTACGCAAAGAAATCGATATTCCTTTCGCTTACACGTCAATTTTTATTTCTCGTGCCATGCGTCCTCATATTGCCGAAATTTTGGGGTATTAACGGAGTTTGGGCAAGTAGTCCCGTTGCCGATGTAATAGCGGCTGTTGTTACGGGTATCATGTTGGTATATCAGATTAAATTAATGAAAAACAAGGTTTCAAATAATTCAAAATGACTGCTTTAAATTTTTCATTCCCTTATGTAGCTTTTAATTTTTATTTTTTAACTTTTAAAATATTATCTCATGTCTTCAATTAATAATTTTCAACGTCTTTTATTCTTCATTTTTTCTTTTGCCTTTTTCCTTCTCTTAAGCAGTTGCGGTATTTATAAAAATTATACCCGTTCTGAAATCGCAACGGAAGGTCTTTACGGAGAGACATACGAAGCAAAGGATACGACAAATTTCGGAAACCTTGCATGGAAAGATGTTTTCACCGACCCGCAGTTGCAGGAACTCATCCAAAAGGGATTAGATAACAATGCCGACCTGAAAATAGCACGGCTGAAAATCAGTGAAGCGCAGGCATCCCTTCGCTCCGCAAAACTTTCGTACCTGCCGTCGTTTGCCCTGTCGCCACAAGGCACTATTAGCAGTTTCGACGGTGCAAAAGCAACCAAAAGCTACGAATTGCCATTGTCGGCAAGCTGGGAAATCGAAATTTTCGGTAAGCTGACCAACGCGAAAAAACAGGAAATTGCCGCATTGGAAAAAAGCGAAGCCTATCGGCAAGCCGTACAGAACCAGCTCATTGCCAATATCGCCAACGCTTATTTTACCCTTCTGGTACTCGACTGCCAGTTGGAAATCAGCGAAGTTACCCTACAAAGCTGGGAAGACAATATAAAAGCCACTCAAGCGCTGAAAACCGCGGGACAAACTACTCAAGCCGCCGTGGCACAAGCCGAGGCAAACAAACTGTCGGTTGAGGCTTCCATTTTCGACATGAAATTGCAGATTTGGGGAATCGAAAACACCATCTGTTCCCTGTTGGGCGAAATGCCGAAAGAAGTTGCCCGCGGGCGGCTCGAAGAACAGTCGTTTCCCGAAGAATTTTCGGCAGGTATTCCTGTCCAGATGCTCTCCAACCGTCCAGATGTCAGACAGGCGGAAGCATCGTTGAAGCAGGCGTTTTATTACACCAACGAATCCCGCTCATACTTTTATCCTTCGCTGACCCTCAGTGGAAGTATCGGCTGGACAAACAGCGGAGGCGGAATAGTTTCCAACCCCGGGGCATTATTGTGGCAGGCTGTAGGCTCGCTGACGCAACCCGTATTCAATCAGGGAAAGAACAAAGCCCGCCTCAAAATAGCCCAAGCGCAGCAGGAAGAAGCGCAACTCACTTTCCAGCAAACAATTCTTGATGCGGGAATAGAAGTTAATTATCTGCTGACTGCATACCAAACCACCCGAGCAAAAGCGTATATCTACGAAAAACAGACAGAACAACTGGAAACCGCAGTGAGCAGCACAAAACTTCTGATGCAGCATGGTACAACCAATTATCTGGAAGTTCTTACCGCCCAGCAAACGCTATTGCAAGCCGAATTAGACCAGGTTAGCAATTATCTTGAAGAAATACAATGCATCATCAATTTGTACAGCGCGTTGGGAGGAGGGAGGTGAAAATTGAAAATTGATAATTGAAAATTCTGTGGACCATGTCAGGTATTCAGTGAAAAGTGTCGATTAGGTGGAAAAAATAATTTTAAAAATGTCTAAAATCCGAACCAAAAGAGGACGTGTTTGAACCAATATCGTTAAGTCAAATCGTTGTTATTTCGCATCATAAAGCAAATTGAGGCTTTATGATCAATAGTCATAACATTTAAATCAAAAAGGTATGAAAACAAAAGTAATGTATCTGTTCTTCTTGTCCGTGTTTTGTTCCTTTCTATTAACAAACGCACAGGAAAAAGGTATTCTCATCAAGGGGAGAGTATCTGATGAATTTGGACCAATGCCCGGAGTTGTAGTGCAAATTAAAGAAACATCAGACTATGTATTAACGGGCTATGATGGTAGTTTTTCGATTAGGATCCCATCTGAAAATACCGTACTTGTATTTTCAATGGCAGGAATGGTTACACAGGAAGTAGCCGTGGATAAACAGGTGTTCATCAATATTTCTATGAAAGATGATGGGAAATATTAAGAGGCTTAAGTGATTAACCCGAAACTTTAAATTTTAAATTAAAAACGATGAAAACGATTATAAAGTTATTATTACTGCCAGCAATAATTTCTTTATTTGCCGTAGCATGTAATGACGATGATGATGATCCGGACACTATGTATATCAGTATTGCCACTGTTGAAAATCCGGAAAACAAATCAACATTTTTTTTCAAACTGGATCAATCCCAAGGACGTATGTTAACGGCCGAGACCCTCCTTCCCAATTATCGACCCAAGGACGGACAGAGGATTGTTGCAACATATTCACTTCTCTCGGATAAGTCGTCAGAAGGAGAATATGACTATGATGTCAGGCTTTATAGGGTATATTCTATACTGACAAAAGAGATTTTTGAAATTACACCTGAGACCCAGGATAGCATAGGAAACGATAAGATTGGGATAAATGATATCTGGATCAGTGCTGATTACGTGAATGTGGAATTCATGTATAGGGGCTTTAACAAGGCACATTTTATCAATCTTGTGAGTGATGATTCTGAGGTGTATGACGACGGAAAAATTCACCTGGAATTCAGGCATAATGCCAATGACGATTCGCCTTTACAAAATAAATGGGGATTGGCATCGTTTGATCTTGCCCCATTCCTTGAAGACGGATCTGGTCAGTTGATTTTCGTTATCCACACCAAAGAATATGATACGGATGAAAAAACCTATGAGTTACTTTATAATTCCGGTAGTTCTTCGAATGAGGAGAAAACATTCACCTGGGATGAAGAAAATGAAGGGGATATCGGGTAAAAGGGAATCAGATATGAACTTGACACACAATCCGAAATCTGTTAAGTAATGAAAAACAAGAACAATGACTTTCCGGTTTCAATTTTAGTGATGAATGAAAAGAGGGGATGTCCAAAATATTATGACATCTCTTCTTTTCTCTTTGGTTGACAGTTTTATAATGTGTTGTTATTAATGGAACCGAATATAAAATGCAATACAAAATAAGCAGTATATTGAAGGACGAAGAAAAATGTACTCAAACCTTAAGAAGCATTTTTTATGAGGTTAATTTAAGGTAAATATTTATCATATTGAATAATTGTGTATTACATATTCCTCATAAGATGGTTTCTGTATTTGTGTAATATTATTTATATTTGTTGCCTAAATATTAATAACATAGAAGACAAAAACCATGAAGAAATTTTTGAATGAGTTTAAGACATTTGCCATGCGTGGCAATGTGATCGATATGGCTGTAGGTATTATCATCGGAGGAGCATTTGGGAAAATAGTATCATCGCTCGTATCTGATATAATTATGCCGCCTATTGGTATGCTGATTGGTGGTATTAATTTTACCGAGTGGAAAATCCAGTTGTCTAAAGCTGTGATTGAAGCGGGTCAGGTCGTGAAACCGGCAGTAACATTGAATATCGGTAATTTTATCCAAACCGTATTCGATTTTGTCATTATTGCTTTTTCTATCTTTTTGATGGTAAAAGCCATTAATGATTTATCTAAGAAAAAAGAATCCGAAGAAGCCCCCGCACCTCCGGCGCCTACGAAAGAAGAAACCTTGCTGACGGAAATCCGGGATATTTTAAAGAACGAAGCTGCCAAAGGAAAATAATTCTCTTTTTAGGTTTGAAATTAGGAAAGAGTGGTGTTTTATCCGGATTGAATTTTCACTGCAGATTTTTATGGAATAACCTGAAGCAAATTAGGTGAAAAATGTAAAAATCTTGTCAAAAGGTATTGCTATTCAAAAAAAGAGCATTACATTTGCGGGTCAAAAAAGAAGAGTAAATAAAATTTATAGAGTAAAAAGAAAATGTATTTAACCGCTGAAAAAAAGCAGGAAATATTTACGCAACATGGTAAGAATGTTGCCAATACAGGATCTCCTGAATCACAAATTGCATTGTTTTCATTCCGTATCAACCATTTGACGGAACATTTGAAACAAAACCGGAAAGATTTCGGTACACAGAAAGCTTTGTTAAAGTTGGTAGGAAAGAGAAGAAGATTGCTCGATTACCTGAAAGACAGGGATATCAACCGCTATCGCGAGATCATTAAGGAACTGAATATCCGTAAGTAAAAAATAAGGCACTTATCAAAAAGGCAATTGATCGATTGCCTTTTTTTGCATTTTTAATGATTTAAAAGTGTCTTTACACAAAATTTGATTAAATAGAAAATTCATGAATGTTATCCAAAAAGAGATAGTATTGGGCAATGGTCAGACTGTTGTCCTGGAGACAGGTAAATTGGCAAAGCAGGCTGATGGTTCCGTTGTGCTTCGTCAGGGAAAGACCATGCTTCTGGCAACAGTTGTTTCCGCAAAAGAAGCAAAAGAAGATGTAGATTTTATGCCGCTTCAGGTAGAATATAAGGAAAAATTTGCTGCTTCGGGACGTTTTCCCGGAGGTTTTATGAAACGTGAGGCCCGTCCTACTGATTATGAGATTTTGATTTCCCGTTTGGTGGACAGAGCTTTACGCCCTCTTTTTCCTGACGATTATCATGCAGAAACTTTTGTTACCATCAATCTGATTTCAGCTGAAAAAGATATTAAACCGGATGCTTTAGCCGGTCTGGCAGCATCGGCTGCACTTGCCGTTTCGGATATTCCGTTCAACGGTCCTATTTCTGAAGTACGCGTAGCACGCATCGGAGGACAATTAGTGATCAATCCGACATTTGAAGAAGTCGATAAGGCTGATCTGGATATCATGGTTGCCGCTACCTATGACAACATCATGATGGTAGAAGGCGAAATGAAGGAAGTCTCTGAAGAAGATATGCTCGAGGCGTTGAAATTTGCTCATGAAGAGATCAAAAATCATTGTAAGGCGCAAATGGAATTGACGGAAATGGTCGGTAAGACGGTTAAAAGAACTTACAGCCATGAAACCAACGATGAAGATCTGCGTGCAGCCGTACGTGCAGCTACTTACGACAAAGTATACCAGGTAGCCAAATCCCAGTTACCAAAACACGAACGCAATGATGCTTTCGAAGCCATTGTAAATGAATTCCTCGAAACGATTCCCGAAGAAGAACGTGAAGAAAAGAAATCATTAGTAGCTCGTTATTACCATGATGTAGAAAAAGAAGCCATGCGTCGCATGATTCTAGATGAGGGAGTTCGTCTGGATGGCCGCAAAACCACTGATATCCGTCCTATCTGGTGTGAAGTGGATTATCTTCCTTCTGCACACGGATCGGCTGTCTTCACCCGTGGTGAAACACAATCATTAACGACTGTGACACTGGGTACCAAAATGGATGAAAAAGTAGTGGACGAAGTCCTGATACAAGGATCTGAGAAATTTGTCCTGCATTATAATTTTCCACCTTTCTCAACAGGCGATGCCCGTCCTTCACGTGGTGTTTCCCGTCGCGAAGTCGGTCATGGTAACCTGGCATTCCGTGCCCTTAAAGGAATGGTGCCTACAGGTGAAGAAAATCCTTATGCAGTACGCGTGGTATCCGATATCCTGGAATCAAACGGTTCATCATCTATGGCAACCGTATGTGCCGGTACATTGGCACTGATGGATGCCGGGGTAAAGATCAGGAAACCTGTATCGGGAATAGCTATGGGATTGATCTCAGAACCCGGTAAATTTGCAGTTCTTTCAGATATTCTGGGCGATGAAGACCATTTAGGCGATATGGACTTTAAAGTGACCGGAACAGCAGATGGTATAACAGCCACACAGATGGATATCAAAGTCGATGGATTATCGTATGAAGTATTGGCCAAAGCATTGGCTCAGGCTAAGGAAGGACGCATGCATATTCTGGGTAAGATTACGGAAGTGATGGCCGAGCCACGTGCCGATTATAAACCCCATACCCCACGTATTGTTCAGATTACCGTACCAAAAGAAATGATCGGTGCCATTATCGGTACCGGTGGTAAGGTAATTCAGGAAATACAGGCTGTCACAGGTGCTACCATTGTTATCGAAGAAGTAGACAATAAGGGTGTAGTGGATATTTTTGCCGAAAACCGCGATTCAATTGATGCAGCATTGGAATGGATCAACGGAATTATCGAAGTTCCCGAAGTAGGTAAAGTGTATCATGGAAAAGTGAAATCCATTGTTGCTTTCGGTGCTTTTGTTGAAATACTTCCCGGAAAAGAAGGTTTGTTACATATTTCAGAAGTCGACTGGAAACGTCTTGAAAATCTGGATGGAGTGCTGGCCGAAGGTGATGAGGTAGATGTGAAACTGGTTGAAGTAGACCAAAAAACCGGAAAATTACGTTTATCAAGAAAAGCATTACTGGAGAAACCGGAAGGGTATGTTGAACGTCCACCGCGTGAACCACGTCCCGATGGAGGCAACAGGCGTAATAACGATCGGAATGACCGAAACGACCGGAACAGGCGGGACAACCGCAGATAACCGGTTAGATATATACTTTATAATGGCTGTTTGAATCCTCAGGCAGCCATTTTTATTTTTGGAAAGTTCCGGTTTTTGTCAGGACTTTGTATATTTGCTATTCAATCTTATGACAAACTATTCAATGATGAGCAATGTTTTCAAGAAATTTTCCAGGGCGTTCTGGGTAGCCAATACAGTTGAGCTATTGGAAAGAGCCGCATATTATGGCGTATTTATTGTCATTACCCTGTATCTTTCCCGTATCCTTGGTTTTACTGATGTTCAGGCTGGTTTCATTTCCGGCTTTTTTTCTGCCGGCCTGTATCTGTTACCGATGTTCAGCGGTGCCTATGCTGATAAAATAGGGTTCCGTAATTCCTTATTGCTGGCTTTCGGATTGCTGACAATCGGTTACATAGGGTTAGGGCTGTTACCTACTTTTTTATCAGCAGGCGGACTGGTGACATATGGAAAAACAGCAGAATTTCACGGATTACAACAGAATCTTTCCCGTTGGGCCATCATTCCGGTCATGCTGGTGATCATGCTGGGCGGTTCATTCATTAAAAGTGTGATTTCCGGATCAGTAGCCAAGGAAACCACCCCGGAAACACGTGCCAAGGGATTCAGCATTTTTTACATGATGGTCAATATCGGTGCTTTTTCCGGTAAACTGATCGTAGAACCGTTACGGCGTTCCATGGGTGATTACGGCCTGGTGGTACTGAATTATTTTTCAGCGGGAGCCACTTTGCTTGCGTTGGTAGTTATCCTTTTGTTATACAAAACCAACCGTACGGAAGGACAGGGCAAGAGCATGAAAGAGGTCTGGAACGGATTGGTCAAGGTGCTGGGGAATGGCCGTTTGTTGTTGCTGATGATCATCATTTCAGGTTTCTGGCTGGTACAGGGACAAATGTATGCCACCATGCCTAAATATGTGTTGCGTATGGCCGGGGAAAGTGCTACGCCGGGATGGTATGCCAATGTCAACCCTTTGGTGGTAGCCCTCTGTGTGAATTTTGTCACTCACCTGATGCGGAAGAAAAAAGCCATCACCTCTATGTTTACCGGCATGTGTATCTTGCCGTTTTCCGCTTTTGTGATGGCTACCGGGAATATGATCGGTAATGATACCATCCTTGCCATGCACCCTATTGCATTTATGATGATCGTCGGGATCGCTTTGCAGGGTTTGGCGGAGACATTTATTTCCCCGCGTTATCTGGAGTATTTCTCATTACAGGCACCTAAAGGGGAGGAAGGTTTATACCTGGGCTTTTCACACCTGCATTCGTTTTTTTCATGGCTGGTAGCCTTTATTGTTTCCGGATACCTGTTAGACGCCTTCTGTCCCGATCCCAAGAAGTTCGATACCTATGCACAATGGCAGGAAGCGTCGCAACATGCACATTACATCTGGTTTGTTTTTGTAGGTGTAGCAATCGTAGCAGCTATAGCTCTGTATATATTCAGCAAGGTTACGGAAAGAAAAGATACGGAAATAGCCCGTGATCAAACAGCTTAAGTTTCACGCTAAGATAGTTGCGTTTCGTTATATTGTGTGTCTGATGCTTGTTATTTACAGTTCTAATGGCGGCAATATGGATGCTGTAAATTTTAAAACCTCCTGTTCGGGATGATTTTCAAATATGTTGGTTCCTGAAACCTGAGTTACCATTAATTCCTTCTCCTTACATTCAACTTCTATTTTAATTGTCAGGTTTTCTTCCAAAGGATCGTCCCAAGGGTTAGGCCTGTGGTAGCCGCTGCCCAATAGTTTTGTGAAATTAATTTCTATGGTGTGGTCATCAATTTCAAAGGTTCCTGTTCTCAATATAGCTACATCAGAGAGAAATCGGCCATTTTGGTATTCTTTTTCAATGAAATAGCTGAAATTTATTTCACCTGTAGGCGAAAAGTCCAGATTATAAGTATATTGGCCATTACTATTTTTACCTTTCAGGTACCATGCGGCTACCGGATAATAACCAAGTTTGTCCATAAGGTTTTCTGCTTTCTCGTCCTTCCATTCTTTTAGTGGAGGCTGTATTTTTTCCTTTGTAAGGAAAGGCCGGCTATACATATATGCATGAACCGAATCGCGATTGCTATCCGGCAATGCTTTCCACTTCAACACATAATGGTTTTTGGAACCGTATGCCTGAAAGTAAAAATCAAGTGTTTCGATACCGGTATTCCGGTCGGAAATTACAGTGCCATGCGATTGATTATCAATACCCCCGTTCTTGTAAGCATTATACACAACGGTAGTATCTATGTCGGCATTCAGCACATTGTTTTGTATCCGCTCGTTTTTAAGGCTGAAATACCAATATTCGATGTTATCGCTTTGTTCGATCCGGATTACGTATGCTGATTTAAGATCTCTTTGAACCACATCTATGCGTTTGATCCATGTCGTCCGATCTGTGTTGAAGGCCGTGTAGTTGATACACTCTACGCTACCATCGGCAAGCAAACTGTTATTTTGTGCCTGACTTAATATTGTTGTCATGATGAAAATAAATATTAAAAATAGTTGCCTCATCAAATTTTATTCTTGATTTTTATTGTCATTCGCTACGGTAACCATTGAATTTCAGGATATAAAGATACTACAATTCGTTTGATTCTCCACTGTTGTCAGTTTTCTTTAAGTATATACAGCAGATAATGTGAATTTTCGTTTTCGTAAAACGCGGCTTAATCCCTCCGGAGATAAAAAACACCTGAAAATCTCATCATCATACGAAAGATATCCTGTTTATTGAGACATCTTTCGTATTTTTGCATCGTTTAAATCAAAAAATAATAGCTGTATTGTGTTTAAACAGGAATGATCTTAATGCAATACAGGATAGTATGATCAAATGGTTTCAGTCAATCAATTAACGGTATCATTCGGCGGTATCGACTTATTCAATAATATCACATTTCTGGTCAATCCGCGTGACAGGATTGGTCTGGTAGGCAAGAACGGGGCCGGAAAGTCGACCCTGCTGAAGATCTTTGCCGGTTTGCAGGAGGCAACTTCCGGAACGATCACTATTCCCCAGAATATCGATGTAGGATATCTTCCGCAACAGATGATCCATCAGAGTGGTAAAACGGTGATGGAGGAAACCCGGATGGCATTTGACCGTGTATTGGGTTTACTTCGCGAAATAGAAGAGATCAATGTCCAGATAGCAGAACGTACCGATTATGAATCGGAATCGTATCTGGATATGATTCACCGGCTTACTGAGTTGAATGAGCGATATGAAATGCTGGGTGGGAACAATATCGATGCGGATGTGGAAAAGACCCTTGTCGGACTGGGTTTTTCCGTTTCGGATTTTAACCGTCAGACTTCCGAATTAAGCGGTGGTTGGCGCATGCGTATCGAGCTGGCAAAAGTATTGCTTCGCCGGCCGGATGTTTTGTTGCTGGACGAGCCGACCAACCATCTGGATATAGAATCCATACAATGGCTGGAAAGTTTCCTGAAAGATTTTCCGGGTGCAGTGGTACTGGTTTCACACGACCGTGCTTTTCTGGATAATGTGACCCAGCGTACAGTGGAGATATCTTTGGGAAAGATCTACGATTATAAAGCCCCTTATACCCGTTACCTTGATTTACGGAAGGAGTTCCGCGAGCAACAATTGGCTGCCTACCGTAACCAACAGAAGATGATCCAGGATACGGAAGATTTTATCGAACGTTTTCGTTATAAAGCCACTAAGGCCGTGCAGGTACAGTCGCGTATCAAACAATTGGGAAAAATCGACAGGATTGAAATAGAGGATGAAGATTTGTCTGCTATCCATGTACGTTTTCCTGCCGCGCCACGTTCCGGGACAGTGGCCGTTGAAACGGATTCATTAGTCAAACGATATGGGGATAAGCTGATCCTCGATGGGATTGATTTTAAAGTGCACCGTGGAGAAAAGATTGCTTTTGCCGGAAAGAATGGAGAGGGAAAGTCGACACTTTCCAAGATTATTATGGGAGAAGTGCCTCATGAACAGGGAATTGTGAAGATCGGGCATAATGTTCATATCGGTTATTTTGCGCAAAACCAGGATGAGATCATGGACGAAAACCTAACTGTATTTCAGACCATTGACCAGGTGGCCGTGGGGGACATCCGTACCAAAATACGCGATTTACTGGGAGCGTTTCTTTTCCGTGGTGAGGATATTGATAAAAAAGTCAGGGTGTTGTCCGGTGGTGAACGTTCACGGTTAGCGATGGTGAAATTATTGCTGGAACCTTATAACCTGTTGTTGTTGGATGAGCCGACCAACCATCTGGATATGCGTTCGAAAGACATCCTGAAACAGGCATTGCTTAAATACGACGGCACCCTGATCGTGGTCTCCCATGACCGTGACTTTTTAGATGGCCTGGTGGATAAGGTATATGAGTTTCGCGATAAGAAGATCAAGGAACATATCGGTGGTATTTATGAATTCCTGCAAAAGAAAAAGGTAGATAACCTGCAGGAATTGAACCGTAAAGCTCCGGTTGATATCCCTAAACCCATATCTGAGCCGGATCCCGGTCCGAAAGATGCCAAAGGGAATTATCTTGAAAAAAAGGAATGGGACAGGCAGGTTCGGAAAGCTGCCGCACAGGTGAAGGAAACGGAAGAAAAAATCGCACGGATCGAACGTGAAATAGAAACAACTGAACATCTTCTGGCTGTTCCTGAACATATCGAACCAGATGAACTGGAAAAGATGTCCTTACACTACCAGCAACTGCAACATGACCTGGAAGAGGCCATGGGGTGTTGGGAGAAATTGACACTCGAATTAGAGAAAATCAAGAAGTAATATGCTGTTTATTGCGTTTGTTGCACTTATTGCGTTGGTTCTGTTATTGGCGTTTTTGGTATATGCATCATTTCATATATCTTCCGGCGTATATGTACAGGCGTTCTGTCGGGGTAATACTCCCGATAAAAAGGTAGCATTGACATTTGATGATGGTCCTCATGAAAAATATACACCTCAGGTGCTTGATATTCTGTATAAATATAAAGCAAAAGCCTCTTTTTTTGTGATAGGAAAGAATGTCAAAGGGCATGAAAAAATACTGATGCGAATGAAGGATGATGGGCATATTATTGGTGTGCATTCGCAAACGCATCATTCTGCTTTCCCGTTTTTTAGTGTTTCCAAAATCATTAAAGAATTACGGTTATGTGCACGCCGGATAGAATATATTACGGGATATGCCCCTGTGTGGTTCCGTCCGCCCTTTGGCGTAACCAATCCTTCCATAGCATCAGCTATAAAGAAACAGGATTTTCTGGTAGCCGGATGGAACATCCGTTCGCTGGACACTGTAATTGATAAAAACCGGGTCATTCAAAAAGTACTTTCCCGGTTACAGCCCGGAGCTATTGTGCTGTTGCACGATCATCTTCCGGATGCACCTTATATCCTCGAAGAAATATTGAAACATGCTACGGAACAAGGGTATGAATTTGTAACAGTAGAAGAAATGTATACCATTTCTCATAAAAAAGGGTATCGAAAGAAAAGGTACCGGAGAAAGTAAGTGTTCACTGTTCGTAAGTTCACGGGTAAATGTGTATTACCAGACCGATGATTCATTAAAACTGAAAATCATCCTGTAAAATAGTATCGGCATAACGGCTGGGATAGGCCGAAAAAAAACCGGATACTTCAATACCGTCAGGAGGATCAATACATAGTATATTGGTTTCCACATTGGCAGGAGGACCACTGAAAATAGGATTAGTGCCACGTAACTCCCTCTTTACCTGACTGATAAAAGTAGCATATTCTTTGGGTATAGCATTGATATTCAGGGTGACTTTGTCACCTAATTCCAACTTTTCCTCTTCCTCTTCCTGGTCGAAATAGTAACAGGCTATTCCATCCATATATGCTCCATTGAAGTATTCATCGTCCAGCACAAAAAATTTATTGATAGTAGGATTCAAAATGGAATCATTGATGGAAACAAAGATGCTGTAATAATTATCTTCTGGCAGATCCTGGGCATATATCAACAATTCTACCATCTTTTTGAAGACAATAGACTTCTGGAGGGCAATGGAATCAATCTGGTTGATATGGGTTAAATAAGTTGATGAACGGTAATGTTCGGGAATACCGTCGTTATCAAAATCAAGGTGCACATCCAGGGTATATGTTTTTCCGGATCTTCCGAATACATTGGGAGCTGTTTGATACAACCCGGGAACAGTATCATTTTCTCTCAGCCGGATAAATTCATCGTCAGTGGAAATGGTAACTGTAGCATTGCTGATACCTTCAGGGCTTTCGGTATGGAAATAACCTGCGGAACGGGTGATCCTGATATCATGTTGCATGGTATCGGTAGTGAGATAACCATAGATAACCAGTCGGGTAGGAGCATCATCTGTACTGATCTCAATGCGTTCGGTACACGATGCGATACAAACAAATAAAAAGAGGATAGGTAATGTTTTACGGATATATGGAGGTATCATTGATCAGATAACGGATAATACTACCGATGCTGCTTTTTCCGAAGGCATTAAATCACCGGGTTTTAATTTTAATAAATATTGTTGTGCTTCTTCTACCTGCTTTTTGGCTTTTTCCTGGGATTGCATCAATTCCAGCGCAACAGGAGTGATCAGGTTTTCATGACAGTTTTCCAGCACAAACTCAGGAATAATGAAACGGTCGGCCAGAATATTGATCAGGTTGGCATATTTAGTGGTAGCCAGATGTTTGATCATTTTATTGGATAAGTAATTGAACCTGTAGGCAATAATGTGTGGTGTACCGCATGCTGCCAGTTCCAGGGAAACCGTTCCGGATGCTGCCAATGCGAAGATACTGGCCTGAAAAGCGCTGTATCGTTCGTATTGTCCCAATACTACCCGGTGAGGTACCTGCAGGTCGGAAAAGCTGGTTTTGATCTCTTCCGCCATGGCTTCTACACTTGGAATAACCAGGAATAAATCCGGATACTCCCGGTGCAACTTGAGAATGACCTTTTTAAATACCGGTACAAGCCTGCTGACCTCACTGTGTCTGCTTCCCGGTAGCACAGTAAGCAGTGTGCTCTTTTCTGGAATATTGTACCGTGCCCTGAATTCGGTTTTATTGTCCGGAAGATTAGCCGTGTTCTCGATGACCGGGTGGCCGACAAAAGTACACTCTAAACCATATTTTTCGAAATACGGCGGTTCATAGGGGAGGAGCGTCATCAGGCGGTCCACCAGTTTGGCTACTTTGGGGGCACGACCTTTTTTCCATGCCCATACCTGTGGCGCTACATAATGTACTTTAGGCATATCCATACCTTTATCCTTCAGTTGTTTCAGTACCTTGTTGACAAAGCCCCAACTATCTACAGTCACAACTACATCGGGCTTTTTGGCTTCGATGTCTGCGATTACCTCTTTCATTCGCTTCAGGATAACCGGTAAACGGGGGACCACTTCCCAGAAACCCATCACGGAAAGTTCCGATATGTTGAACAGGCTTTCAAACCCGGATGCTTTCATTGTTTCACCCCCTGTTCCCGTGAAACGGATTTCAGGGTCTTTTTCATGTAAAGCGTGCATCAGCCTGGATGCAAGGATATCGCCGGATGGCTCACCTACAACGAAATAAATCAGTTTTTCGGCCATTACTTGCTGGATATGGAAAGTTTAACCGAATCACCCGGAGTATATATTTTGATGGGATAGTGTTCCTTGGGTGTGTGCTGTAACATAGGAAAATAATCTTTTGAAACATATATCGGCATCCCGTCATACGGATGCCTGGTAATATTTTTTTCAGGATGATAAGATAATTTTTCCTTTTCAGGATGAAATGGTTTCAACTTGGATTTCGGGGATAAATATTTGCTTAAATCTAACGAATCATTCAATGAATACTTGGAAAATATACTATCACTGACCGAATACCGTGGAGTGTATTTTTTAATGGGATAGTACTCCTTGGGAGTATGCTGTAACATAGGATGATATTCTTTTGGAACATATATCGGCATCCCGTCAAGTGGATGCCTGGTAATATTTTTTTCAGGATGATAAGATAATTTTTCCTTTTCAGGATGAAATGGTTTCAACTCGGATTTCGGGGATAAAAAATTGCTTAAATCTAACGAATCATTCAAAGAATACTTGAAAAATATACTATCATCGATAGCCGGTAACCTTAACCGGGATATGGTATCCGGATAAATTTCCTCTTTTTTTTCTGTCTGGGAAAATAAAGAAATAGTGGATAATCCTGAAACCAACGTCAATAAAAGTAATCCTTTCATGTTTTTAGGCAATAGTAAAAGTAAAATAAGCGCAAAAATCACGCCAATTCTTTTACATAAATGATACCAACTCGGACTGCGGAAAGCTACTCCGTAAATATGTAATTAAAACGCCCGCCCGGAGCCACGTCTCCGTTTACATACCAATCCATCGGATCTTCTTCCTGCATGTTGTCCGACCACTTGAATTCAATATCTATCGGACCGGAAAGGTTTAACAGGGAACGGGGAATGGAGATCATCATTTTATGTTTTTCCGTTTGATAGGCAGGTCCTTTTTTGCTGATGTCTTTCCATGTGCCGTTTTCATAATGCTGCAGTCTTGACCCTTCAACAATCCGGTAATTATAACCATACCATCCGGTTTTAGGATTCCTGTCCGTGTCAATATACAGCCTCATCCAGTTGTCTCCTGAAGGAGGAGTTATATCACCTGCTGTTTCCACATAAAAATAAATATTACGCTTGTCTCTGGCTACCTTCATAATATGGAAATCATTCCTTCCGGTCGTATTGGTATAGATCGTTTCGGGTTTCGATTGGGCACCCGGATGATTCCGGTTTTTAGTGTCGCCTGTATAATCCGTATATTGAAGAGATACTTCTTTCCAGTCGTTCATGTTTTTGATACTTTTGCTCTGACCCGGATCCGGATCCTTTTCTATTCCCTTATAACGCCTGATGTTATTGACCAGTTGCATATAATAATGATCTTTCAGGTTAGCGGTCAGGGTAGGCTCAATATCCCGGCTATATTCAGGGCTTGCCTGGTCACAGAACCATGAATGCTCCGGATTATCATCCATGCTGGCCCATCTGCCGGCAATCCATTCATTCCATCCGGTAACAAAAACGAAAGATGTATTCTGTTTCAGCGCCTCATCCCATTGTTCCTGGAAATTGTATCCGTAAGGCATGTCTGTTTCCGGATTTCCATGTGTGTTTTTGCGATAACTCCTTCCCCAGTTGTCCATATTCCCGTAGAATGCTGATCCACCCATTCCGGCAGTAGGATTGGGATGCTGTGCTACGGATACATTGATGATCTCCTTCTCGCCGCGGGAGTTAAAATGCACCTTGGGTGCCCTCGTGAATGATATCCAGGGCCATCCGTTGACCACTTGTGATACAGTGGGCCATTGTGATTCCCGGAAGGTGAAGAAATCTTTGTAATTCCTGTCGCCTATTTCTCCGGTTACCCCTATAATCAATGGTTTTCCATCCAGATAAAACCAACAATCCGGATGCCGGTACGGAGCACCTTCTTTGTAACAATTGTCGTAAATTTCCTGCATGGCCTCCCCTGATCTGGTATTGGTGTAGAAAACGATTTTTGGGGGATTTTTCCCCTGTGCACGTATATCATCCATAGCTTTCATCAAAGCTTCGGATTGTTTCGGATAAGTGAGCCGGTTGGTGGCATCTATGGCTAAGAGGTCAACTCCGGCATCGGTCAGTAACTGGATGTTTTTGAAATGTACCCAGTAATCATCTCCCCGGTAATACCCGTAAACGGGTTTCCCCCAAAAATAGTAACGTCCCCTCGGGCTTCCCCAGTTGGGATTATCGCCGTCTTCAAATACTTCAGGATGATGTAAGGATAATTCATGCAAATCCCAGCTGTTTTCTGAAGTCACTGATCCCCTGTCTCCCTGCCACAGGAAATAAAACATGACTACCTGCCTGTTGGGTTTGGGGTCACCCACAGCATCATTTTGTAATAAGGTACGCCCTAATTCATCTGTTCCGGCCAGTGGCTGTCCGCATACCATCGAATTCATAACGACAAGGCCAACCGATATAAAAAGGAAAATAATTTTCTTCATTTATATAAAAAGTTTAAAGTTCAAAAATTCAAGATTTAAAGTTCAAGATTCAAGATTCAAGATTCAAAATTCAAAGTTCAAAATTCAAAGTTCATTTTAATTATTCAGCTTATAACGTTGGAAAGTCCATAAAGTCTGAAAGTGAGGTTTGAGAGATCTTTTTTCGCATATTTTTTATTCTTTTTGTTTATAAAGTATGAAAGTCGGAACGTTTATAAAGTTTGAATATCCTACATAACTTTTTTACTTTACAACTTTATGAACTCTTTTACTTTTTTACTTCATTGCTCGCAGAAGGTCATGAGATCAGCTACGCCTATGTTTTCCATTGGCTCCGCCGAGCTAAAGGTTCTCCATTCTCCATTCTCCATTTTCCATTTTCCATTCTTCATTCAAGTGAAGTCCAGATCGTAACCGGTCCCATCAGGCCGGATTCTAACAAAGGTGAGTCCTTATGATAGTGTTTGTAGGTGCTGAATGTATAACGTCCGCTGTTACGAGGTGTTCCCTTGGTGATCCAGTCAGGCCATTGTCCATTGCGGATACCGTCATCCGGTAGTTGTTCGTCTCCAATGAGCCTGTTTGGCCACAGGTTGACTACTTCTATTTCCAGTTGATTGTTTTTGGATCGTACCATGCCGGTAATATCCACCTGCCATGGGGTGGTCCATATTGTTCCGGCTTCTTTTCCGTTAATGCGGACCCGTGCCATGTTTTTTACTTTACCAAGATTCAGGTATATTTTCCCATTATTTTTTTCCGGAAGGTCAAAGTTTTGCTTGTATACCGCGGTTCCCGAATAATACCTGATACCCGGATCGGGATGCTGTGTCCAGTCGGTGAGTTGTTCAAAAATGGTGCTTTCAGGGCCTCCCCATGCAGGATCAAATGATACTTCCCATTTGCTATCCAATGTTTTCAATAACTGTTTGGGTACAAAATTCTTTCCATTGGATGGTATTCCTTCTTTCCGGAAGATGATGAAATAGCTTTCATGCGGTTCAAATTCCAGTTGGATTTTTACACCTCCTTCGGCAGCCATGTATTCCGGAAGAAACCTGGTCTCTCCGGTAATGGGATCCCATAATTCCGGTTGTTTCCCGGTGATACGGAAAAAACAGGCGTTACTTACTTTATTTCCCGTGCGGTTGGCTACGAAATAAATATCACCATCCGGCATGGTACGATGGGTGTATCGGATCGGCGCTTTTGCCGAAAAATCTTCCGGTATATTCATGGATGAAAGAACACCGGATGTGATGGAATAAGGGGCATAGAGAAGATCCGCTTTTTCCCTGAGTTCACTTCCCCATATGATCTTTCCTTTTCCGAAAGTGCGTGTTGTTAATGTCTGAGGAATGTCAAGACCTCCCCATAATTCCGCGGCAATGGTTTGCACTTCCCTGTCACAATCGGGATAATTGGTTAAACCGGGTGATTTGACCGGCGGCAACCCGATAACGGTTGCACCTTCATTAACCAGCTCTTTGATCTTTTTCAGTAATCCTGGGGTCATTGTTTCAAAATCGGGCAACACAAGTAAACTATATGATGCACCGCCAGGGAACACTATCTGATGATGCTTTACCGATGCCTGTTCGATCATGCCTGGAGGGCAACCGTCGAAATTATACCCTTTTCGGTCGGGTAGAAAAGGTAATTCATATTCGAGTGCAGATTCCGGTGCACGGAACACATGGGGGGCTCCTTCCGGGGTTAGATAAAGCACGTCTGCGACGGTCCTTCCCTGCTGTAGCATCAACTGGCAACGGGCGACATAGCGGTGGTAAGCATCAACCATAGGCCACCAGGTCTGGTTGCGGTCCCAATGCACCCCGTAAGGACCCATCGTCATGCCCGGCCTTAAATGATCATCAAGGGATTGATGCTGGAAAGTATGGTATACCAAACGATTGATACCTGATGCAAAGGCCCAGTCGCTCTGATCTTTCATAGAACCCGGGTGTTGTTTCCATCCGTCCAGATGCGCTGTAAAAGCTTCGGCAGGGACTACCGGTTGTCCTATCAGGTGTGCGGCGGATGTACCCTCCATAGCGCTGAACGAAGTATTGAAACCGTAACCGATGCTCCAGAATTCACACATAGGCATATCTGCGGTAACAGCAAGCTCCAGGTCGGCAGTGGGATTCATATCATAAGGTTCTATGGATAATCCGTAACCATATCGGCGCCCATATTCCTTGATATGACCGGCATGGTTTTCAAGGATCAGTTCCTGCGATGTTAACCGCAGGTCCCAGAGGAAGCGTTCGCTTGTCTCCCTGTTTCCGACAATCATACCTGCATATACCGGATAAAAAGGTTGTGGATCGTATTTGCGACGGCGGATAAATTCTTCCCTGAAACGGCTTGTCCAGTTCTGGGCACCCATTTCCCAACTGTCCATGTGCAGCATTTTGAGGCCCCCGGGAAGCCGGTTGTTCCGTTTTCCTATGGTTCTGAACAGTTCCCCGGTAAAATAATCTAAATGGGCGTTTAAGGCTGTGGTATCAAATTTGTCGGCTTCGAGTCCGACGCCCGGTATCGGAGCCGGACGTGTGACCGCTCCGTTATTGCGGCAGCTGAAACGCATAATGGTCCACTTGCCTTCCGGAACATCCCAGGTCAATGAGCCGTCCTCTTTCATAAGTCCGGTCAGATCGGTTATTTTTTCCTTTTGTATGACTCCATCCGGCGATGTATTTTCATAGTTGGCCGAGGTTGGCAGGAATGGTTTTACTCCGGGCTGGGAACTGTAGGGGGCACGGTAATATAAGGCTTTCTCATCCGGATTGATGATGTGCTCAGGCTGGGAAGGGGTAGGAAAAGCCAGGATTACTACATCTTCATAATATTCTTCCCATTGTTTTTTTACCTGAGGGGTAAATCCTCCTTCTCCGAAGAATGGTCTTTTAGGTGCGGGAACAGGTAGCTGGATCGTTTTTTTACCGGCACCTGTTACTTCTACCGAAGACGAAACAAGGTGTTGCATGGATGCTTCTGCCTGCACCCATGGTCCTCCGCTTCCCGTCCATCCCGGACCGACTCCGAGCGTAATGGCGATGCCCAGCCGTTCACATTCTTCAACCGCATGTTTGAACAACTCTTTCCATTCCGGACTTAAGAAATCCACCGGTCCACGAGGTACTCCCACATTAACTTCCAGGTACACCAGGTAACCGATACCCGCTTTTTTCATGGATTCCAGATCCTTCGTCATCGCTTCCCTGGAAAGATTGCCATCCATGAAATACCAGTATACTCCGGGGCGGGCGGAATCAGGCGGATACATGAATTCTTTTTCCAGTTTGGCAAAACTATTTGAATCGCATGATACAAACAGCCACCCACATATGAAGGTGATGAATAAGAAAATTTGATTGATTGTTTTCATTGGAATAAGTCGGAAAGTCGGAATGTTCATAAAGCCGGAAAGTAAGACCGGGTGGTTTTCCCCGGAATGATCCTTATTCCTTTTTGTTCTATCTTTCATCAGTAAGGAATTATTTGATAATCTCATAAGAAAGATATATTAAGTTGATTTTAAATATTCTATGTGAATAATGTCGGATTTTTTTCATCATGTCGGTTGTGCATAAATTATGCATGGATATTTCATTATTCCTGGTAAACAAAGTTAAATCTTCCGCCCGGAGCCACATCCCCATTGACGTAAAAATCCATGATGTTACCGGTTTCCTGCATATTATCGGACCATTTGAACTCTATATTGATTTTTTTGTTGCTTAGATCCAGCAGGCTTCTGGGGATTTCGATTTCCAATATACGGTCATTTACGGTAAACTTTACTTCACCCGACGAGTTCCATTCCCACCAGTTGCCGGCACTTTTCTCGACAAACGCTTTATTCTTTTTAGGATTGATCCTGTTAATGACATAATCGTATCCGTTCCAGCCGGTAGCTTTGTCCCGGTCGATATCGATAAAAAGCATCATCCAGTTACGGTCGTTGGAAGACGTGAGTTTTTCCGCAGTTTCCACATAAAAATATATTTTCTCGGAATCACGGGCTACCTTGGCTCCTGTAATATCATTCCTTCCGCTGTTATTGATATAGTACTGATCATAACGTCCCCGGTGGCTTCGATGTAATGTGTTCCCTTTATAATGCCTGTAATAAGGTAAGACATTGTCCCATTCTCCTTTTTTACCGATGGTGACGGATGTTGGCGGTGATACCTTTTCCGGTGCTTCCATGCCTTTGAATTTCCTGATATTGGATATCAACTGGTAATAATATACATCTCCTTTATCTCCCCATCCTTTGTTGGGTTCAATATCGCGACTCCGTTCCCAGTCATACTGGTCTACGAATGAGAACGGATCTCCGGTCCATCCGTGTTTCGGCAACCATTGTCCGGCAGTGTATTCATTCCAACCTGTTACGAAGACCAGTTCAGGGTCAAGTTCAAAAGCGCGTTCCCATTGTTCCTGAAAATTCCATCCGTAAAGGTAACCGTCTACACGGGGATCAAGCCCGTTGCGCTGACTGAAACTGCGTCCGAACGTTCCCGGAAGGTTAAATGCGCTGCAATGTCCTTTTGTCAACGGACCGGCATTTTGAGCTACTCCCACGGCAACTTGTTCGAACCGACCGTTTTCGCCTTTTATATATCCATGTTGCGGATAGTTTTCCAGCCATGCCCATTGGTCGCTTCTGGACAGTGATGGTCCGTCAACATAGTCGGGCTGGCCGGGACGAAAGGTGAAGAATCCTGCAATTTCACGGTCTTCTTTCGATTGGGTCAGGTTGTCGGGATAAGCCATGATACATGGTTTCCCTTTCCACATGAACCAAAGGTCTTTATAACGTCCGGGCTGGTAGACATCTTTGTACAATTGCTTCAGAGAAACCAGCGAATTGGGGAAAGGCCCGAACGGCAGCATAAATGCGATTTTGGGAACATTTACCCCATCTTTCTGTGCCTGGTCCCATGTTTTCATCAGGGCTTCGTATGATTCCTGCCAGGTGAGACTGCCGTTGGTGCAATCGAAAAAAACCGCATCAACACCGGCATCCGCTAGCATTTCCGCGTGTTTACGCAATACCCATGGATCCGTGGTTTTATAATATCCCAGTAATGGTTGCTCCCAGAAGAAGAATCCGGGTTGTTTTGTTCCCCATGCCGGATGGTGGTAATCTTTCATTGCCTCGGGATATTGCCGGACAATTTCGGTAATGTTTTTCACCTGGTAGGTGGTATCGTCGTTTCCCTGATGCCAGGTCCAGTAAAAAACAGCTACATATTTATCCTTTTTCAGCGGGCCCACTTCGTCATAGCCCGGTAACTTCCTACCCAGTGCATCGGTGGCAGGCAAGTTGGATGGAACGGTTTGTGCGGAAGAATAAAGAACTACGGCACTAAGCAGAAAAGCGAACAGGTATTTCATTTGAATAAAATTAATTTTAAAGTTCAAGGTTCAAAGTTTCTCTTTTTATCCTACTTTCTAACTTTGAGACATTTCATGATAGATTGATTAACGGTCTGTCAGATATTGCCCCTGGCTGCTTCCGGATTCTGTTGTAGCCATATACGGTAAAGTTCGAAAAAGGTAGGCGCATCAAGCAGTCGGATATTCGGATGAGTCCGGTTTAGTTCTTCCATCACTTCTACATACCATGTAGGGGTTTTCAGGATATTGCGAAACCAGTGGAAAGGAACAGGACGGGCTTCTACCCTTTGGGCGATGCGTTGTGCTGCTTCTTTCGGGTTTTGCTGGATATCTTCGTCAGAACGCAAGACAGGCATATTGCCGTGTAACAAAGTCAGAGGCACCTTTTGCGGGACAATTCCATTCGGACTGAATGAGGCATAACAATCCAGTCCTTTGGATGACAACCCTGGAGCATGTCCGTCAATAACAAACCCGGTGATACTTATATCCCACCGAAGGTAGTATTTTTTACAATGCCTGGCCCAGGCATCAAGGCCACTGGGTAACCCGGAAATATCACGGGGCTCCTGCAACATGCCCGGCATCAGGTATCCTGCGCCATTGTCCGCTGCAGCGAAGTAATCGTTGCGTGTTGCTGTCTTTCTGAAATTATGCATGACCATTGGTGCCCGTTCTTCAAGGACGGGGCTGATACACCACATCAAAGGAAGTTTTCCGCGGTTCGGATCATCCCAGATTGAGGGTGTTCGTTGGGTGATCCAGGCAGAAGCGTCGTAATCCCCAACATAGAATATCATGAATTCCCTGCTGTCGAAATTGACCTTCCCGTCTTCGGTGAGGTAACCTTTTTCTTTTAATTCCTGATGAGATACCCATGATTGCGGATATTCTTTTTTTAGAGGAAAGTGTTGCCAGAAAGAAGCATTGGCCAGTGCGCCATAGCCAATAGCATCAGCATCTTTGAAAGCATTGTAGGCGCTGATGATACGGCTGAACTCCCACTCGGTGGCCACATCTTCATGACTGCCCCCAGCATGTTTGGTATACTTGAAAGCCCATGCCGGAAAGCCACCGATGTAACAGAATTTTTCACCTTTATTTAACCGGTATGCTTCCAGCAAAAACTCTTTTAGGGTGGCCAGGTCCGTTCCGGTGATTTGGGTCGTATCATCTGTTGCCGGCTCGTCTCCCCAGGGCGATAGATCAAAGAAAAAAGCACGTTTACTGACAAAGAAATCATGATTGGTCAGGGTATGATGGTTCGATACGGTGGCGCGGGGGCGATCCCTCCATTTCTGATCAATATAATAAGCCCCGAATTCGCCGGTACATTTACCTGTTTTCATATATTTTTCAATGAACCAGATATAGGGATCGTTTTTGATGGAACCTGTAGATTTTCTTTCAGTTTCGGGAATCATTCCCAGTCCGGTAAACATCGGGCTTCCATCTTCATTAACCAGACGGACCTTTATCTTTAACCGGGGACCGGATACGACCAGCCTGGAATACAAACTTTTTGGGTCCGGGTCGTAACGTACAGCTATCAGGTTTTCAATTCCGGCGACTGCTGAAGCAATGTTACTGGTAGCTGCTACATGCGGGTCGTATAATACGACACCTTCAATTTCATCTTTATAGGCATTGACAAGCGAAAGGATATCCGAATATATAATAGTATCCTTGCCGGATAGCCATTCTTTTTCTTTGCGGTATTTATTCCACCAGTATGTGTCTATTTCATTGTTTGATTCAACAATATAATTAATGAATAATTTCGGAGCATTCCTGTTTACCACTCCCTGAAGCGTAGATACAGCATGTATATCATCCCAGAGATTTTTTACCTGGAACGGATCGGAAAGATCGTATGCTAAGGTGTATTTCAGGTCGAACATACCGATCGGAGGAACGGATGAGTTACATGAAAAGGTAAAAGTACCTGTACATAACAGAACCAGGATCTTTATTTTCAGGTCATGCATAGTTATCAGTTTTTAAAAGGAAAGATGTTTTTACTAAACAAAGAAAAGCAAAATAATGTTTGCTGCACGTTGCTTTGATATGGAAAAAATGCGCAACCGTTTGCATTAGGAAATAGAAGAGAACCGTAGCTTTTGGGTGATGGTTGTAAATTATTCTTAAAGTGACGGTTTTTTTTGTTGTTGAATTCTGATAAACAATAATTTATCTCAAAGAATGGTTTGACTTAAATGAAATTATTATAATGAAATATTAAAAAATGAATCTTTTTTTGTTTTTTTTTAATAATCTTTTATATTTGTAGTGGATTTATTTAGGAAAAAAGAACAAAGTTAAATTTTTATTTCTAGCTTTTGGGGTTTACAATCATTTAAATAGTGCATTTTTATTAGGGGTAAGTAAATAATAGTTTCGTTATTTGTTTTTCTATGATTAATAATAAGTTTAGTTCGTAAAACAAAAGTATTGTTTGGGTCATTTAAGAACTATCGTAGTGTGATTTTATAACTTATGAGATGTCGCGTTGTGGTCGTTGTCCAATAAGGATAACGGCCACAATTTTTATAGTATACCTATAGTTTGTTTTTCCTTACTTCTACTTTCAAGGGTCATCAATAAACCTTTGAAGAATAGGGGAATAAGTATCAATCCTTCTGTCCCGTAAAAATGGCCAGATGTTCCGGTATTGTTTGCTGAGTTGCAGGTCGATTTCCTGTATATGGGTTTCCGGTGTCAGATGGGGTGCCTGGTAAAGTATGGTACCAAAAGGGTTGGCAACAAAAGAACCACCCCAGAACTGTGTACCTGCTTCTTTTCCGGTACGGTTTACAGTAACAACGTGTACTCCGTTGGCGATGGCATGTCCGCGTTGGATGGTCTGCCAGGCTTCATATTGTTCTTTGTTGGTGGGTTCTGATTTTTCTTCGATGTCCCAACCAATGGCGGTAGGAAAAAATAATATTTCGGCACCCATCAGTGATGTAATACGTGCTGCCTCGGGATACCACTGATCCCAACAGATAAGTACCCCGATCCGGGCATATTTAGTGTCGAATGTCCGGTATCCGGTATCTCCGGGTGTAAAATAAAATTTTTCATAGAATCCTGGATCGTCAGGGATATGGTTTTTGCGGTATTTTCCCAGATAGGTGCCGTCCGCATCTATAACAGCCGTGGTGTTGTGGTATAGTCCGGGGGCACGTTGTTCGAACAAAGAAGCAATGATCACCACATCCAGTTCGGCAGCCAGTTTCTGGAATGTTTCCGTCGTAGGACCGGGTACAGGTTCTGCCAGTTCGAAATTCCGGAGTTCCTCTGCATCGCAGAAATACAACGACCGGAATAATTCCTGTAAACAGATAACCTGTGCTCCTTTTTCTGCAGCAATCTTTATTTGTTTGACCGCTTCGGAAAGGTTTTGTGCCGGATTTTCATGAGATACAGATTGGATCAGTCCGATACGGACCTTTTGTTGGTTGGTGTTCTGCTTCATTTTCGGAATTTGATGTGGTATTTGCAAAAATATATTTTTTTCATGAATTACGGATAAAAGTAATGCGAAACAATTAATATCACATTTCTTGAACGTAATCAATTTGGCCAATGCGACTTAAGGAAATAATAAATAGCACTGAGTGCTTACCTTAGAGGTATTCAATATATCCTTTTTCTGCCAAAAGTGTCGAATGAAAAGCCTAAAGTAAGAAACCACATGTCTCCGGAATAAATTCTCCCGGCTTTTCTGAATGCATCGGGCAGGTATGATATTCTCAGGTTGATATGATTTTGATAGAAAGGGTAGGAGGGATGTTTTTTCCTGAATTTCCACTCCAGGTTTGCCCCGGCTATCGGAGACCACCCGTTTATTTTAACATCTTCCAGTTGCGGATATTCATCCCGGAGATCTTCATCGGGGGTGGAAGAATTAAAAGATCCCCCTACAAAAGGACTGATGCGGAAGTTTGCATTGTCAAGGAAAGCATATCCGAGTGAAAAATAAAAATGAGTGGTAGATGCCTTGTCTCCTTTGAACCAATCCGTATCCGGAATATCCCGGGATAATTTACCGAATCCGCCCATAATGGCCATGTCCAGTACCCATCTTTGGTAGCGGACGCAAATATTCATATCGATATTACCTTTAGGATTTAAATAATCGTTGTTATGAAACGTGTATCCGCCGCGAACCCCAAATCCCACTCCCCAATCGCCGGGAACGATTTTGAAAAAGATATGGGTTTTGATGAATTCGTTGTATTTTGAACCCGGATACCGGGCAATGAAAGCATCCGATGCATCATTTAGTTCCTGTTGTGGTATGTTTGGGAGTAAATGGTCGGCCAGCATCATTTTTAATAAAAGGATCAGGAAATCCTTGTCTTCTGCGCCGGATTCCGATTCGTTGATCCATTGGTTGAGGATGTCGTAATCCTGGACGGACCATTTGACCGCTATTTCTCCGACCCGGTGATTGGCCGGGACGTATTCGTGTTCCTTTTCTTTATCTATATTCAGTATAAACATTGTCAGGCGGTCATACTGTTTGGTCCAGTAATAAAGCAGGATACGTTCCCCAGGTAGAAATGACAGGTAGGTGTGGTCGTCGATATGGTCTTCAAGATAATTCATGACCAGTTTTACGGAATCAAAATCCATATTTTCAAATTGGTGGATCAGCAGCCGACGGCCTTTTTCGATATAGTCTTCCTTGGAATCGGGATAATTCAGTATCCTTTGTCCGATAGATATTTCCTGCCCGGAGATAGGAAGACAACAGAAAGTGATCAATACTATCAATAAATTAATTCCGTATTTCATGGTATGTAATGAGCTCAATCTATGTTATTTAAGAAGATAATAAATAGCATTGGGTGATTCACTGTAAATAAAAGCTGTTTGATCACTTTTTCTCAAATATCTTTTTCAGTTTTCCCATACTTTCGTAGCAGGTCATATCGATCTGTACGGGAACAATAGAAATGTAATTATTTTCCAATGCCCACTCATCCGTATCTTTAGCATCGAATTCCTCATTGAAAAAATCTCCGGTGAGCCAGAAATACTCGGAATTACCCGGATCGAAACGGCGGTCGAATTCTTCCTGCCAGTATCCGCGTGCCTGCCGTACAATACGTATCCCTTTGATATCGGAAACCGGAATTTTCGGAATATTCACATTCAGGCAGGTACCCCTGCGTAATCCGTTATCCCTGACTTGTTCGATGATATTCTGTATATGTCCTATATATGGGGAAAAATCGGCATCG
>JAISOY010000071.1 GCA_031275285.1 Bacteroidales bacterium
TAATGAATGGCAAAAAAGGTATCCTCTTTGGGAGGATGCCTTTTTTGCTTCTACAGCTACAGGTACCCCTTGATCGACTTTATCGTTTATTCCGGTAAATAATCTATCGGGTTTACAGCTTTACCATCTTTGTGTACCTCATAATGTAGGTGCGGCCCTGTTGAAGCGCCGGTACTCCCGACAAATCCGATTACCTGTCCTTTCTTTACCTGATCCCCTGTTTTTACAGCAATACTTTCCATGTGGCTATAAAGAGTGGAAAACTCATCATTATGTCTGACCAGGACATAATTTCCTTTCCCGGAAACCTGGTCGTATGCTGACTTTATAATTATCCCGTCAGCCGTACTGTATATTTCTTCACCACTCTGAATATTAAAATCAATACCTGTATGGAAACGTTTTTCTTTGGTCTTCGGATGAAAGCGCCAACCATAACCGGAAGCTTTTCTTTTAAGTTTTTCTTTATCTACCGGATAAATAGACGGGATATTATCCTGCCTGTTAAATCCGGTAACTGAATCTTGTGCTGCCCCGTAAAAATCCTCAACAATAGGATCGCTTAGTGCCGCTGGTCCGGAGTGAACCCTGGGAGAGAACCCCAATACCAAGAGGGCTATCAGAGGTAAAACCAACAAATAAGATGCAATATTTTTTTTAGGTGTTTTATTTTTAGTGATCATGATAATACGATTTTTGATTGTTGTACAATAAAATTGACTGACTAGCTTGCCGGAACTCATTCTTTGGACCTGTCGTAACATACATTCAAGATAATCCCGGATCTGATCCGTTTTTTTCAGGACTTTGTTGTCGGCCAGATATTCATGTTGGAGTTTCAGCGATTTCCGGTAAAGGAAAATAACAGGATTGAACCATAACAGAAGAGCGGCTGATTCTATGAAAAGCAAATCTAACCAATGCAACTGGCAGACATGATTTTTTTCATGTTCAAAAACCAGTGAATTAACTTCTTGTGGGAGGAAAATAATGTTGAAAAAAGAAAACGGTGTATCCGTATCTATCCTTACTACTTTCCATCCATCAAGCAGGTTTACTCCGAATTTATCCTTTAACCGGATGATTTTTACAATAGAAAAAAGCAATTTGAAAAACAGAAGTAACATACCGGTCCCATATATTACCGGCAATAACATTGAATAAAGGTTTGGTTTTACATGACCGGGTAAATTTGTTGTTTGAGATAATTGGCGTTCCACCGTTACCGGGTTGATCTCCTGTATGAACAGGGGTATAAGATCCGGTTGGGTATTCAAAATCGAAATCTTCAGAATGGGAATGAGAAAAGATAAGGCAAGCCCTGAAAGAAGGTATAACCTGTTGAAAAAGAAAAAAGTACTTTTCCTGAGAAACACATAATAGAATAGGTAAAACGCAAAAAGACATATGCTTACCTTCACCAGATACACCAAATAATCAGGCATGTTTTTAATTACTTTTTTTGATATTTCTGATTTTTTCTTCGATCAGATCTTTTATTTCTTCCAATTCGGAAAGATCCAGTTGTTCATTTGCAAAAAACGATGCAAACTCGGGCGCAGAACCATTGAAAAAATTATCGATAATGGATCTTACATGGTTCTGAAAATAGTCTTCTTTTGCAATTAATGGATAATATTCATGGATCTTTCCATAAGAATTGAAACCTATAAATCCTTTTTTTACCAGTACCCGGATAACTGTTGACACAGTTGTGTAAGCCGGTTTCGGATCAGGAAAAAGATCTACAATGTCCTTCAGGAAAGCTTTTTCTATTTTCCATAAATATTGCATTACCTGTTCTTCTGCTTTTGTTAATTCTTTGCTTTTCATGGGGCAAATATACAACTATATTTATAGTAATACAACTATTTTTATAGAAATATTATTATTTTTATAATTACACATTCCCAATGTATTTATATTCAAATGTTTATTTGTTAGTTTAAAAAAGACTAACAGCACTATATTTATCGCTGTGGGCGCTGGTCATCTAATTGGAGAGTACGGACTTATCAGTTTACTGAAAAAAGAAGGGTATCTTGTTGAACCTGTGACGGGTAATGATGAGATTTAATCGCTTAATAATGAAATGTTACATTTGTTAATGTAATATTCCGGAAAAAATAACTTAAAGCGTGATTAGATAATAAGAGAAAGAGCATCTGTTCTTTTATTTTTCTATATTTGTAGAATATAGGATGCACCTCGGCATAGTTTACGAACAAGTTCGATACTCTGCCCTCGGTTTTCACTATATTTGTAGAATATAGGATGCGGTTCGGCAATTTTTCGAAAGCAAACTTTCTACAATTGCTCTCACCTTTCACTATATCTTGTTTTTCATGGGATGTGGTAATGCTATTATTTTGTTCATAAAAAATATTGACTTAATAGTAAATGAATTACAGAATAATTCAATTTTATATGCCTGAATTTTAATCATTTGTTGATTCATGGGATATTTCAAAAAATAAAAACAAACAATGATTTTCAGGATGAAAAGTATATCTTTGTCATCATAAAATAGAATATCAATAACCACATGGAAGATAAAAAAGATAAGGCAAAAGAGATCCAGAAAGAGAAATTGAAATCGCTTCAGTTGACTTTGGATAAGTTGGATAAGGAGTTTGGAAAAGGTTCCATCATGAAAATGAGTGACAAGGTAGTGGAGCAGGTTCCTTCTATTCCGACGGGTTCTATCGCATTGGACGTTGCTTTGGGAATTGGCGGATTGCCTCGTGGAAGAGTGATCGAGATATACGGGCCTGAATCATCAGGGAAAACGACACTGGCGATTCATGCGATTGCTGAAGCCCAGAAATTAGGCGGTATTGCCGCATTCATTGACGCAGAACATGCTTTTGACCGTTCGTATGCGCAAAAATTAGGGGTGGATATGGAATCACTGTATGTATCACAACCGGATAACGGCGAACAGGCGCTTGAAATAGCAGATGCCTTGATCCGTTCCAGCGCTATTGATATTTTGGTGATTGACTCTGTTGCCGCCTTGACGCCCAAAGCTGAAATCGAAGGTGATATGGGTGATTCCCGGATGGGCTTGCAGGCTCGCCTGATGTCGCAGGCACTTCGTAAATTGACAGGCAATATCAGTAAGACCAATACATGTTGTATTTTTATCAATCAGTTGCGTGAAAAAATAGGTGTGATGTTTGGTAATCCCGAAACGACGACGGGAGGTAATGCACTTAAATTTTATGCATCGGTACGCATCGATATCCGCAAAACAACTGCTATTAAGGATGGTGAAGATGTAAGCGGGAACCGGGTAAAAGTAAAGATCGTGAAAAATAAGCTGGCGCCGCCTTTCCGCAGAGCAGAGTTTGATGTTATTTACGGAGAAGGGATTTCCCGTATTGGTGAAATCATAGATCTGGGTATTACTTATAATATCATCAAGAAAAGCGGGTCATGGTTCAGTTATGGTGATACTAAATTAGGACAGGGCCGCGATGCCGTAAAACAATTGCTGGCCGATAATATTGAACTGGCTGAGGAATTAGAAGTAAAAATAAGGGCAGCACTTGTCTCTAACCCTAATCTGGTAGAGGATTAAGTTTTCCTTTCAAAATATCTTGTAAAGCCTGGGTGATCCATCCGGGCTTTATGCTTTTGTTTCAAGATCTTTCAGCCAGAGATTCACTTCAGCATCGCTGGGCATACGCCAGTCACCCCGAGGTGATAAGTTGATGGAACCTACTTTAGGTCCATCCGGCATGCAGGACCGTTTGAATTGTTGACTGAAAAAACGGCGGTAAAAAACCTTCATCCACTGGTGGATAATGTCATGGTCATATTTTCCCTTAAAGGCATATTGCGCCAGGAAGAATATTTTTCGCGGGGTAAAGCCGAAACGAATCATATTATAGAGGAAAAAGTCATGGAGTTCATAAGGTCCTACAATATCTTCCGTTTTTTGCGCTATTTTTCCCTGATCGTCAGCAGGTAATAGTTCCGGACTGACTGGTGTTTCAAGAATGTCCGCCAAAACATTTTTAGTCGTTTCGTCTACCTGTGTTTCTGAGAACCAGCGAACCAAATACCTGACCAGTGTTTTGGGAATGGATGAATTGATACTGTACATGGACATATGATCACCGTTGTATGTGGTCCATCCCAGCGCTAGTTCGGATAAATCGCCAGTACCTATGACCAGGGCATTTTCCTGATTGGCCACATCCATCAATATCTGTGTCCGTTCCCGCGCCTGTGCATTTTCAAAAGTGATATCACAAACGGAGGGATCATGTCCTATATCCTTAAAGTGTTGCTCGCAGGCAGCTTTTATGTTTATTTCTTTGATGGTGATCCCCAGCGCCTTCATCAGGTGGAGCGCATTGTTATATGTGCGGCCTGTGGTCCCGTATCCGGGCATCGTAATACCAATAATATCTTTCCGGGGCATTTCCAGTTTGTCATAGGTATAGATGCAAGCCAGAAGAGCCAGGGTAGAGTCTAATCCTCCGGAAATACCGATGACCGATTTCTTAATTTTTGTATGGATCAATCTTTTCCCCAGCCCGCCTGTTTGTATGGAAAATATTTCTTTGCAACGGTCATGGTATGCATCATCTGCAGGGACGAAAGGCAGGGGATGGATGGTGCGCGAAAGATCGAAATTACCCGGATCAGGAAACGTGAATCTGATCGTTTGGCACTCATCGGCATCTTCAGGAGAGAACGAGTTGATCTTCTGGCGGTCTGAGATCAGACGGTCAATATCTATTTCGCTGATTATTAATTGATCGGAAAAGGAGAAACGTTCGGATTGCGCAATAATGATCCCATTCTCACAAACGATCCCGTTCCCGGAGTAAACAAGATCGGTGGTCGATTCTCCCCAACCCGCTGACGCATAGACGTACCCGGCGATACAACGGGCCGATTGCTGGCGGATCAGGTCTTTCAGGTAATCGTTCTTACCGGTCAATTCATTACTTGCCGACAGGTTGAAGATGATATGTGCGCCCGCAATGGATAAATCGGAACTGGGAGGGATCGGAGCCCAAAGGTCTTCACATATCTCGACCCCGAAAGTCATGTCATCATGTTTGAAAAGTAGATGAGGGCCGAAAGGAACCGGTTGTCCGCAAAAAGTGATTATTTCATGATATATTTTTTTTGCGGAGGAGAACCATCTTTGCTCGTAAAATTCATTGTAATTAGGTAAATATGTTTTTGCCGGGATTCCTAAAATTTTTCCGCCCTGGCAAACAACAGCCCCGTTGAATAATTTCCCCGAAAAGCGTACCGGGGCTCCAACAATAAAAATAATATCCAGATGACGTGTAGCTTCCAACAGATAAAGGACCGCTTTTTCCGCCTGCTTTGTTAAAAGCTGTTGATGGAATAAATCGCCACATGTATATCCCGTAACGGATAATTCCGGGAAACAGATGACCTGCACCTTTTTATCCGATGCATCTTCGATCATTTTCCTTATTTCTTCAGAATTATGGATGCAGTCAGCTACTTTAAGCGTTGGAACTGCGGCGGCTACTTTTACGAAACCATGATATGTCATTGCGATAGATTTGAAAATGACAAAAATAGGCGTTTTTTATATAATAGTGACCTTATAAGTAATATCAATCAATTAATGTCATGTTTAACAATCGTAATCAATTTGATCAATGCGACTTAAGAAGACAATAAATAGCACTGGATGCTTACTTTCATCGACCGGCTCTATTTTTCAAAATTTGTTTTGTGTATATGGTATACCTGAGAATCCACATTTTCTTCCTTTTCCCACGGTTCGGCCACTTTATTCTCTTCGATAAGTGCTTTTAGTGTGTTACTGATCAGCTCAGATGCCCTTCCCCAGTATGGAGTGTGGTAGTTGGCCAAATAGTAGCTGGTCATGGGATTTTCGTACGGTTCTTTTGGCCTAGATTTTAATAGGTGAATTATTTGGTGGGCCGTGAATAAAGAAACATCCGTAATTAAGCCGGATTCAATATACCCGTAATAATCAATGGACAGATCATTCGTGAAATTAAAGTAATAGCTTCTTTTTGAACATGCAGCCACATCGAGATGAAAGGATGAAGCTCCCGATATAAATACATCGTGAACGCTGATAAAATGTAACGGATTTTCTTCTTTTCCATCAGATATCTTATAGTTCAGTTTTGATGCATTATTTTCCCACTCCAATAGAGGCATAGCAGGGTGGGGCCTGACTGTTATTTCGACTTCCGGACTGGAGTACAAAAGTTGTTGTACCAGTTGAAATACTTTATCGGGATTATCAACGGGATTAACAGCTATACCTATTTTGTAGCCTGCAGGAGAATATACCTGTTCTTGTCCGGATAATGTATCGAAACGACTGGCTCCTGATAAAAATATCATGGATTTGGCAGCATTCCGCCTGGTGTATTTTTCAAAAGATTCCCTGCCATCCAGAAAAGCATAATCAAATTCCAGCGGCGGGAAATACTCTGTTACGGAAGCATGCTGGATATAAGCGGTTTTTATGCCCAAATGTTGTGCAACACGCATATACGCCCTGGGTAAGGGAGCATGATCGTTTGAAAGGATAAGGATATCCGGAGTTATCTTTTTTAAAATTCTTTTGGCTTCATAGACATAACCGTAAGTCAGGCAAAAACGGATGAAGCGTTTTTTATATGCTTTGCGGATGAATCCATTACTTGTCAGTAATTGATACAACACTTTGGGTGCAAATGCCATGGCATAGAAATAAACCCTTTGGGAATGAAGTTCATTGCGGTATAATAACCTGGAGTTTTCCGTTAATTGTTGTATCGGAATCAATGCCCTTATGTTGTTATTTGTAGCTGCAATAAATAAATAGGTACATCTCTTTGCAGAAGAGTGATCGGATGATTTGGACGAAGGGGTGACCGTTTTTTTTAAGATCGATAGTGCCTTTTTCCCGGTGGGAGGATCCGTATCCTTTCTGGGTACCTTATTCAGGACTTCCTGCGAATCAATATAATTAATATCCTCAATGTCGATCTTCATCAATTTCGTTTAAGTTTAATGATTTCAGGAAAAAAAACGCTGACAGGGAAAAGACCACAGTGATGCCTGCTTTAATTTGCCAGGCCAGCTCTACAGCCCAGAAGACGAATAATGTAAGAGCTATTGTGATCAGGAAAAAAGCAATGAACGGATATTTAACTTTGGTTTTACTTCGGTATCCTTTCATGAAAAATCCACTGTATCCCATGTATTGCAGAAATATGAAATTGATAATGACAGCACCCCATATCCCCCATATGGGAATTACTACAATATAGCTAATAAAAGCGAGAATACCTGCAATGAAAGAAATCTTAAGCAATCCTACCGTGTTTTCATAATAGAAAAACATATTGGTGGATGCGATGTACATGGGTCTGTAATTGTATGCCATGACAAATATAATGGCCATGGGGTATACCGTTTGCAGATGTGCATTGTTCACCATCAGGAAAAATATTTCCTTTGCCCATAAAGAAAACAGGAATGTGGCACTGATCGTAATGACAGCCATGGCATAGATCAGTTTTTTTGCATATTTTTCCTTATTGTTCCGTATCTGTTCCAGTGTCATGGGGTTTACAGCCATATTTACGGCATTGACGAAAACATCAAAATATCCTCCGAACTGGGATGCAAAGCCGAAGTCCCCGATTTTTCCCATAGACAGGCCGGATCGGTCCATCACCATTCTGCTGGAAGAATTCAGCAGATATGAGCTATAGTAATGAGGGATTGTAGGTAAGGCTATTTTTAAGGCATGTTTGATGGTACGTGCTTTGAAACGGAATATGGGACTGAGTTTGTATTTTTTATTGATGGGCCACCAATAGGAAGCATTGATAAAACACCCTGCAATGAAACTGCTGATATACCAGCCCATATAACCCATTTCAAAATAAACGACAAACAGTAGATTGGCAAGAACAGTTAAAATACCGGAAACAGCGCTTCGGATAGCTATTGGAACCGGATTTTGATGTAACCGGTAATACATAACACCGACCAGTGAAGTGGCCCCAAAAAAAACCGTCGCAAAATTGGACAGGAAAATAATAGCCCATCGATTTTCCTGGGCTTCTTCAGGAATAATAAAATACAAAAGGATACTTTGCAGAATGGCAAAGATGATCATCCAATACTGGAGAAATCCGTATATCTGGCGCCAGATCCACTTATACTGGTATTTGTAACGGTAAAAGGAGGTAGTCAATACAATATTCATCCCCAATGTGCTGAATACGGCAATAGCTCCGGTATACGCGGCAATAGTCAAGGAAATACCATAGTCGACATCAGTCAGGTATTTTGTAAGAATCGGAAGTATTGCGAATCCTATTATCTTGGACACATTCGGGGCTAATCCGTAGAGAGCACTTTGAGAGAGGATTTTTTTTAGCACTGATCTATTGGATTTTATAAATGTCTCCTGTTAAATACCCTGCTTCATTCCAACCAGTCAGACCTACTTCGACACATTGGCCTATCCGGCTATGGTCATAAGGAGAGGCGACTTTTACATAGTTGTCGGTAAAACCGGTCATAGTTCCTGATTTTTCCTTCTGTTCAAAGATGACGTTGCGCTTTTGCCCGATATATTTCTTATAGAATTGTTCCCGTTTAACCTGTGATAAATCCATCAATATCCTGCTTCTTTGTTCAGCTTCGTGGCGGTTTACCTTATCGGGCATATCCGTTGCCTTTGTGTCCGGACGTTCGGAATAGACGAAAACATGCAGATAGGATAAATCCAGGTTTTCAATAAATGTCTTCGTTTCATTGAAATCATCTTCCGATTCTCCCGGAAATCCGACAATCACATCGGCTCCAATAGCAGCGTCAGGCATGTGCCGGTGTATCAGGGATACTTTTTCTGCAAATAACTCCCGGCGGTAACGTCGTGCCATTAACCCCAGGATCCGGTTACATCCGGATTGTAAAGGAATATGAAAATGAGGAGCTATTCTTTCCGACTGGGCGATCAGGGTGATCATGTCCTCTGTGACCAGATTGGGTTCTATTGAACCGATCCTGATACGTTCGAGTCCATCTATCCGGTCCAATGCGGCCAATAACTGGTAGAAATTTTCTCCGGTTGTCTTTCCAAAATCACCGATATTGACCCCTGTGAGAACCAGTTCTTTAATGCCTTTTTCTGCTACAATCCTTGCCTGTTTTACAATTTCTGTAACCGGTGCGTTCCGGCTGTTTCCACGTGCTTTGGGAATGGTACAATAAGTGCATTTGTAATCGCAGCCGTCCTGGACTTTTAAAAATGAACGGGTCCTGTCAAACAACGAATAAGATGCAAAGAATTGTTCTTTAGCATTGCATCCGTACATATCTCCGGTATTTCCATTCTTTAACCGGTGAATATGTTCCATGATGTTGAATTTATCCTTGTTGCCCAAAACAAGGCTGACCCCGGGAATTTTTCCGATACTTTCGGCTTTCAGTTCCGCAAAACATCCGATGATTATGACGATTGAGCCGGGAGATGTTTTCACGGCTTTGCTAATCGCCTGCCGGCATTTCTTATCAGCCTGGGCGGTTACGGTACATGAATTAATGACTACTACATCAGCATGTTCCCCGAATTTGATTTTATCATACCCGTGATCCGCGAATAACCGGCTTATGGTTGATGTTTCCGCAAAATTTAATTTACATCCTAATGTATAAAAAGAAACGGTCATTAGAGATTGATTTGATGGCCGGAAAGTTTTAATTGACTGAAATCAACACCATTGAAGTTTCCAGATGTCATGATCAACAGATTCTTGTCAGACCAGTCCGTTTTTTTTATTTGTTGTAGCAACAGTTTGGAGTCGGTGAATACTTTGATGTTGGGAGTGCCAAAAGAATGGTATACGGCATCCTCTGTAAATAAGGATAGTTTTTTATGTTTTATGGTTTCAGGATTATAATAGATCCAGGCTTCGTCCGCTTCAATCATGGAGTTGCGGTATTCTTCCATAAAAGATTCGCTCAGACTACTGAAGGTATGTAGTTCCATACATGCGATCAACCGTCTTGACGGATATTGTTGTTTTACCGCTTTTACGGTTGCTTTCAGTTTGGATGGGGAATGGGCAAAATCGAAGAAAACATGGGTATGGTCATTCTGAGCCAGGGTTTGTAGCCTTTTGGCCGCACCTTTGAAAGTACGGATAAACCGGTAGAATTGTTCTCTTGTGACACCTAGTTCCAGACAGATCTGCAAGGCCCCGCTGATATTTTGCATATTGTGACCACCGAAAATCAATAGTTCGGTTAATCCGGAATTTGTTTCCAGATATGTTTTTCCATCCTTTATCCGGTAAGGATGGGTGTGATAGGGGATGGTACGTATAGAGCGCTTTCTCTCCTTTACGATTTTTTCGAGCATTTCATCTTCTTCACAATAAATTAAGGTCCCGTCCTTTTTGATTAATTCGATGAATTTACTGAACTGTTCCACATAATTATCAAAGGTCGGAAAAACATTGATATGATCCCATTCTATGCCGGTAATGAGCGCAATATTCGGTTGGTAAAGGTGAAACTTCGGCCGGGGATCAACCGGTGAAGATAAATATTCATCTCCCTCGAAAACAGCAATTTTTGCATTTTCACTCAACCGTACCATGGTATCAAAACCATCCAGTTGTGCACCTACCATGTAATCAAAATCAATTTCGCAAGCTCGTAAGACATGCATTACCATTGCTGTAATGGTTGTTTTGCCGTGGCTTCCTCCGATGACTACGCGGCATTTGTCCTTAGATTGCTCATATAGGTATTCGGGATAAGAGAAGATCTTGAGACCCAATTCCTGTGCTTTTTTTAGTTCGGGATTATCTGCTCTTGCATGCATACCCAAAATTACAATATCCAGACCTTCATGAATATTAGCCGGGTACCATCCGTTCTTATCCGGGAGTAGCCCATGGTTTTTCAGGCGTGTCCGGGAAGGTTCAAATATTTCGTCATCCGATCCGGTTACTTCATAACCTTTTTCTTTCAGGGCAATTGCCAGATTGTGCATTGCACTGCCGCCAATAGCGATCAAATGTATTTTCATCATCGATATTTTGATACCAAAAGTAATAAAATTAAGTAATACCCAACAATTAATGTTATATTTAATAAGCGTAATCCATTTGATCAATGTGACTTAAGAAAACAATAAATAGCACTGAGTGCTTAATCTGTTTCGTAACTGATCCGATAACTGACAAATGCTATTTTTCTGCTGTCTGGTGACCATGAGTTGACATTTATGGTTCCCTGTCCCCCGAAAAGTTTGGCTAAAGTCCGGGGTGTTCCTCCGGTTGCCGGAATGATGCGTAACTCTACGTTCTTATTGGCAAGGTGTTGGGATGGTTCCAGGTCTCCTTTGTAATAAGTGATAAAAACCACCTGTTTTCCATCAGGTGAAATATGTGGGAACCATGAATTTCGTTCCTGATCGGATGTCATCTGCGTCTGTTCCGATCCATCTGTTTTCATGCGCCAGATTTGCATTAATCCGCTTCTTACTGAGTTGAACCAAATATATTTCCCACATGGAGAAAATTCCGGCCCATCGTCTAATCCTTCAGCGGTGGTGAGACGTATTTCCTCGCCTCCGGTTGCCGGAATGAGATACACATCAAAATTCCCGTTTCGCTCTGCACAATATGACAACAGTTTTTGATCCGGACTCCATCCGTGGAGATAACTGGGTGCCATAGGTGTGACCAATTGTGGGATGCCGCCGTTTTTTGGCAAGATATAAATACGTGATTTACCGTCCTCCTTTGTCCCATGGCTTATGGCGATCTTTTTACCATCAGATGAGATCACATGATCATTATTACAGTTTCCCGCAAAATCGGTATTGATCAATTCTGGTTTATCCGAAGGATTTGCCTCAGGAGAAAGTTGATATAATTTTCCTCCGCTGTTGTATATAAGCCATTTTCCATCAGGAGTCCAGTTTGGGGCTTCTATCAGGTAGGGAAACTCTTTTACCACTTTTCGTTTCCCGCTTTGTACATCTAAAATTTCAAGTATACTTGTTGTTTTTGGTTGTGCCCCGCAAACAAGAGGAATAATATACACAAAGAGAAAAAAGATTTTCATAATTATCCGTATTTTACTGATTATTGGGAAGGGGCAATGTGAAATGGAAGGAAGATCCGATCTCCAATTCCGATTCGACCCAGACCGTACCACCCATCTGGATCAGGAGTTTTTTCACAATAGCCAGCCCTAATCCTGTTCCATCGGAGTAGTGGTCGATTTTCCTGAAGCTTTGGAAGATGATATCGATATTTTCAGGAGCAATACCTATACCGGTATCCATTACATAAAAATGTATAAACCCGGGTGTATCGAGCGAAAATCCACATCTGACATATCCTTTTTTAGTGAATTTTAACGCATTTTCCACCAGGTTCAAAAAAATCTGTTTTAAGCGGAAGATATCGGTATAAATGATGAGTGGAGAATTTTCCGAATCCTCATCGATCCATAATTCGATGTGCGGATATTTACTTTGTACAATAGGGCCAAAATACTCTTTTACACCTTTAAAGATATCACTGATCGGACATCTTTCTATTCGTAAGGTCAATTGTTCAACCTCAATCTGGGAGAGGTCAAGGATATCGTCAATCAGCCGTAATAAGTTCTGGCAGTTTTCCTGGATCAATTCCAAATAAGCTTTCTGTTTTCTTTCGGCAAGATGATCTTCTTTCAACAAAACTGAAGAAAAACCGATGATCGCATTCATAGGAGTGCGTATCTCATGAGACATATTGGCCAGGAAAGCTGATTTTAACCGGTCAGACTCTTCTGCTTTTTCTTTGGCAGACATTAATTCCTGTTCAAACTGCTTTTGTCCTGTCTCATCGACCAGGTATCCGTCAAGGTAAGTTAATTCGTCGCTTCCATCAATGGCCACTGCCCGTAGATGGAACCATCGCATTTCGATGTTGTTTTTATAATAACGGTAAGTGATGTCCAAAACGGTTTTATTCCGGACAGCAGAAGAAAGTTGTTCCAATAGTATCTTACTATCATCAGGATGTATCCTGTTCTGGAAAAAAGAAATAGCGTCTCTTGAATTTTCAACAGGTTGTCCCGTAAGTTCTTCCCACCCGGAACTGATATATAAGGTTTTTCCATCACGTTCATTTTCAAAAACAAACCTGAAAATAGCACCATTGGGCAGATTACTGCTTAAATTGAAGATTTGTTGTTCGCTTAAAACCAGTTCGCGGTTTTTATCTTCTACGATGTCTTCCAGATTAGCTTTGTATTTTTTCAGTTCGGCATTAATGGTTTGTATCCTGCGTTGTCGCTTGGCTAAGGTCCTGATAAATACACTTAATACCAGGATAATAAGCAGGCACAGGCATAGAATAATGATCCATAAATTCCGTTTTTGTTTTTCTATTTTTATTTCTTTTTCTATCTGTTCCCGTATACTATGTTCGGCAAACTGATATGCTTTCTGCATGATCTTTACCGAAGATTCAATAGAGTCCTTTAAGTAGACAGATTGTGATATATATTTATACGCAGAGTCATATTCGGATAAAGCAGCGTAATCCAGACCGATAAGCTTGGATACATTCTCTTCTGTTTTGGTAAAGTTATTCTGCTTCGCTATATCCATTGATTTATACAGATATTCCAATGAGGCCTGGTATTTTTTCTGGTGGTAGCGGATAAAGCCTGCTTCATAGTAGTATGCAGCCAGCTCTTTTTTTGATTCTGAAAGCAATCCTAATTTTATGGCTTTGTCTATTTGTATCCATGCCGAATCATAATCTTTTTTGTATTTGTAATAATTTGTCAGACCATAATAGACATTTGAAATTCCATGGTGATTGATCTCCTTAAATGATATTAGAGCATTATTAAAACAAATTCGGGCACTATCCCAGGACTCCAATTTAAGATACATGTTTCCCATGTTGATGTAATTATACCCTAATCGTTCTTTATTATTGTTTTTGAGATATATCTGCTGTGCGTGATATAAAAAATCAATGGCAGGACGATATTGTTCCATGGTCCGGTTCAATTCACCCATCAGGTCATAACTGGGAGCAATGTAAGTCTGGTTATTGGTGGATCTTGCCAGATCTAAGGATCTTTGTGCGTAATCCATTGAAGTCAGGTAGTTCCCCCGATATAGGTTTATGGTTCCCCTATTGTAATATTGTTTATTCAGGATATCGTTTATTTCATATTTTTCAGCAATCTGGATACATTTTTCTGAATAGTAATCAGACTGCTCCTGATTTCCGATATAAAAGAGTGCAGAAGAAAGTGTATTATAGAGTGACGCCAAATGTTTATAATCTTTTTCTGCGGAGTAATAAGAGGAACAAAGTAGGGCATATTCTATTGATTTTTGAAAGTTCTGGGCATCAAAGTGGGCGCCCACTAAAACATATTGGGCATCGGCGATCACTTTTTTATCCTGTGTCCTTTCTCCATACTCCAGCGCTTCTTCAGCATATTTCAATGCATATAGCGGATCTACAGCAGAAATTTTCTCTGCGAGTTTGATCAACACTGCCGCTTTTTCTTTACCATCACTTAGCTTTGAAAGCTGGGCCTGCAATTTTTCAACAGTATTGCTTTTTAAAGGCAATATCATTAAACACAAGAGCCAACAGACGAAACCCAGTTTATACATATCTCAATTTTTTTTTCCTGCTGTCAATTCATGAAAAACATCTTCCAGCGTTTTTTCATGTTGCTGCATTTCCAATACAGCCATTTTTCTTTCTACTGCCAGTTGAAATAAAGAAGTACGTATATCGATATCTTTTTGACCATAAATCAACCACTTGTTTCCTTCCAGCTTTATCGCCTTTTTTACTCCGTGAACCTCCAATAAATCTGTTTCAGTGACCGGTGTACTGAACTCTACCGTCACTGTCTGTCCGTCATAAGAATTTTCTTTCTGTACGTCTTTTACAGCAGCATTAGCAACAAGTTTACCTTTATTGATGATAATAGTACGTTGACAGATAGCTTCCACTTCCTGCATGATGTGGGTGGACAACAGCACTGTTTTAGATTTTCCAACTTCGGAAATTAAGGTCCTTATTTCAATGATTTGATTTGGGTCAAGCCCTGTTGTCGGTTCATCTAAAATTAATACTTCCGGATCATGGATCAATGCTTGTGCCAAACCGACGCGTTGCCTGTACCCTTTTGATAAAAAACCGATTTTCTTATGTTGTTCCGATACTAATCCCGTAGCCTCAATCATTTCTGTGACCCGCCCTTTTATTTTTGAACCTAATTGGTACAATCCGGCGACAAATGTCAGATATTCCCTAACATACATATCCAGGTATAACGGATTGTGTTCCGGGAGATACCCGATACTCCTGCGGACCTCTTTGGATTGCTTTTGAACATCGAATCCGTTCACTGTTACTGATCCTGATGTTGCAGAAATATAGCCACATATAATTTTCATGACTGTAGATTTCCCCGCACCGTTCGGACCTATGAATCCAACAATTTCTCCACTATTTATGTCGAATGAAACCGCATCAACCGCGGGTTGATCCCCGTACATTTTTACAAGATCCTGTATAACAATCGACATATCTTTTTTATAACAAAAATAAACAAAACGTTGATTACGACAAAATAAAGAGTGGATAAAAAATAATCGGCAATAACACATGATAATATTATTGCCGACTACCTTTTACACAATACAGATACCCTACCTGTAAACGTAAATCACTAGAAAAAGAATTATTTTATATTATTCTTCAGTCTTTGATTCGATTTCTTTCTGAGGATTAGCACTACCGCTCTCATCTTTGGTTGCTTTCTTGAATTCTTTCATTCCTTGCCCAAGACCTTTCATTAATTCGGGAATTTTTCTTCCTCCGAATAAAAGCAATAAAGCAACAACTATAATAACGGCCTGCCACGGTCCGATCATCCCCAATAAAACATAAAGGTTCATCATGATGCTATTTATTATAAATTACGCAACAAATATACACATTAATATTGGATTATTTTATATTAAATAATAATAATCTTGATCGTTATCCGGATTTATTTAATAAAGAACCGGATAATATCATTTCCGTTGGCTACCAATAATAATCCTAAGAGGATCAGCATTCCTGTAATCTGGGCATACTCTAAAAACTTATCGCTGGGTTTGCGTCCTGTGATCATTTCATAAAGAAGGAACAGGACGTGTCCTCCGTCAAGTGCCGGAATGGGCAAAATATTCATGAAAGCGAGAATAATGGAAAGGAAGGCGGTTAATTCCCAGAATGATTGCCAGTCCCAGGTTGCAGGGAAAATATTTCCGATGGCCATAAATCCGCCTAATTGCTTTACTCCTTCTTTGCTGAAAAGAAGTCCTAAGCTTTTTACGTATTTTATCAATCGGTCAATGCCAAAACTGATCCCTTCCGGAAAAGATTCCCAAAAACTATATTTAATATGTTTTGCGTTCAGGATAGTTTCTGGTTTTTGCGCATATACCCCAATGGTGCCTTCTGCGGTTACTTCCATATTTACAGTTTGTTCCGATCCATTCCGTTCAACAGTTAAATGGATGGGTTTTCCGGGATTGTTTTTCACTTCCTTTACGAAGAGGTCTGCCGTGATTGTCGGCACCTGATTTACGGCGACAATACGATCTCCGGATTGCAGTCCGGCTTTCTCGGCAGGTGATCCGGATACTGTCTTGTCAACCACCCATGGGTAATTCAGGAAAGCAAATCCCTGCTCTTCCGCAGCAAGATACTGATTGGAAAAGTCGGATGGCAGAACGACATTGACCATTTGTCCGTCCCGTTCGACCGTCACATTTTTGGCTTTTCCGATAATAATTTCATTGAATGCATCCGGTATCAGTTCGTAGGTATTGCCATCAACAGAAATGATCTTATCTCCGTTTTGGAATCCGTTCTTTAATGCGGTTTCACAGAATTGATAACCATAAGTTGCATGTTGCATGGGAATATATTTTTTGCCCCAGACAAACATGATCATGGAATAAATAAATAGTGCCAGCACAAAATTTACCACTACTCCTGCAACCATGATCGTTAATCGTTGCCATGCCGGTTTTGACCGGAATTCCCAGGGCTGAGGAGGTTGTGCCATCTGTTCTTTATCCATAGATTCGTCGATCATACCGGATATTTTCACATATCCGCCTAACGGTAACCAACCGATGCCATATTCGGTTTCTCCCTTTTTAAATTTGAAAAGAGAAAACCAGGGGTCAAAAAACAAGTAAAATTTTTCAACGCGAACCTTAAATAACTTAGCGAAAAGAAAATGCCCCATCTCGTGTGCAACAATCAGGATGGAAAGGCTAAGCAAGAATTGCGCAGCTTTAATAAGGATATCCATTAATATTTATTTTGGTAAGAGGTGTTCTAATACTTTGATCGTTTCATGATGTGTTTCCTGTAGATCTTTTAATGTCGGTTGTTTGATGTAGGTAATTTGCGACATGGCTTCTTCTACCCGTCTTGAAATATCTGTAAAACCGATTTTCCCTTTTAAGAATGCATCTACAGACATTTCATTGGCGGCATTCATTACACAGGGAACATTGCCTCCGGATTTTAAGGCTTGAAATGCAAGATCCAGTAAAGGGAAGCGGTTAAGATCCGGTTGTTCAAAAGTTAATGAAGGGTATTGTGAAAAGTCGAGGCGTGGAAAAGCCGATTCCAGCCGCTGTGGGTAGGAGAGGGCATATTGGATGGGAACCTTCATATCCGGGATGCCCATTTGTGCCTTTACGGACCCATCAACAAGCTGAACCATTGAGTGGATGATGGATTGCGGATGTATCAGCACCTCGATCTTTGCAGCCGGAATGCCAAATAACCAGTAGGCTTCAATAACCTCCATCCCTTTGTTCATCATTGTAGCAGAATTGATAGTGATGATATCTCCCATGCTCCAGGACGGATGTTGTAAGGCGTCATCTTTAGTTACGGAAGCCAGGTCTTCAATTTTTTTTGTCCTGAAAGGACCGCCAGAGGCAGTAAGTATTAACTTATCAATGGCGTTGTATGGTTCACCTTGCAAACATTGAAATATAGCAGAATGCTCCGAATCAACCGGCAATAGTGGAGCCCGGTGTTTTTTTGCAAGAGTGGTGACCAATTCACCTGCAACCACCAATGTTTCCTTATTGGCCAATGCGATCGATTTGCCGGCTTCAATGGCTTTGATCGTGGGTAATAATCCACTGAATCCGACCATTGCAGTTACTACCATATCAACAGAGGGTAATGCTACAGACTGGCATATGGCGTCATATCCGGCAAATACTTTGATCGGATGTGATGAGAGTGCTTCTTTCAGGTATGGATAATGTTGTTCATTCCCGATAATTACCGCATTAGGTTGAAATAAAACTGCTTGCCGGATTAATGTATCCACCTGGTTGTGCGCAGTGAGTATTTCTACCTCAAATGCCTCCGGATGTGCTGCTATGACATCCAGCGTTTGAGTTCCGATAGAACCGGTTGAACCAAGAATGGCAATCCTTTTTTTCATAGGTGTCAGAAAACGATAAAATCCTCCGGATTAACGGGTTTTCCACTTTGCCACATCTCAAAATGAAGATGAGGTCCGGTGGTTAAGTCTCCGGAATTACCGATAATGGCAATTGCGTCGCCGGCTTTCACTACATCTCCCGATTTTTTAAGTAAACTGGCATTGTGCTTGTAAACGGATAAGATATTGAATGCATGCTGTACCTGTATCACATATCCGGTTTCTACCGTCCAGGCGGCCATGATCACCGTTCCGTCCAATGTGGCTTTCACCACCTGATTTGGGGAAGCGACAAGATCAATCCCCAAATGATTATTTTTCAGATCAAATTTGCTGGTGATCAGTCCCTCTATTGGTTTGAAGAAATGTATTTTTGAAATAGATTCTTCTTCAGAATAAGGGGATGTTTGAAGTACAAAATTGAATTGTTCTTCTTCTTCAACATGCTTCCGTAAAAGCGAATCCTCCTCGGAACGGGTGAAAGAAATATTGTTATAATCCGGGTTCGTATTATCGGATAAAGATTCGGTTAATTCCGGTTCCTTTCCGGATATTATGGCATTTATTGTGTTAAAATACCGGTCACGCAGATGAATTTCATATTCAAGGGAATCTAGCATTAAGACATTGGATACCAGTCTATTTCTCATTTCCTGAGTGGGGTATCCGGGAACCATCTCACGCATAGGGGTGAACATGACCAACGCTATGGATCCTCCTACCAGCAAAATAAAAATAGTCCCTATGATCGAAAGTATATTGATCAGCGTAAAGCGTACATGCCATACTTCTTCGAAATTACTATCGTTGAAAAATACCAGGCGATAGGTATGTTTCAACTTGCGGAATATTTTCTTTCTTTTACTTTTTGGCTTATCAGGCATATAACATTCTATGAAACGGCAAATATAGTGAAAAAGTGTGTAAGCTCATCCGCTAGGATATTCAGTTTTTATGAACGACGAATTTTCTGGTTACTTGTTTCCCTTCTATCATTATCCGGATTATATAAATGCCGTCAGGGTAGTCGGATACGGAAATTGAAAGATCATCTTTAGCCGGGAGGTGATGGTACATTGTCTTTCCGGATACATCCCATATTTCTATATGGGTGATCAATTTATTATCAGGAGATTGTATGTGGATGTATTCGTTTGCAGGATTAGGATATATCTGTATGACCGGCATATATTTCGAAGAAGAAGCCGAAGTGATATCATCGGGAGAGACATCAATGATTCCGCAGACTTCTGTCGAAATCTCACCGAGCCATCCGGCATTGATATTCACAGCAGTATAAATTTTAATAAAATCTATTCCTTCCAGTTCTACCGGATTCCCGTGTTCATCTACCGCCCAGTCAATATCAAAAGCATTGCCACCGCTTCCTTCCAGAAGATCGAATGTTTTCGGATTATCAGGAAGATAGGGCGGCCCCATATTGGTAAAGGGACGATTGTCTGCATAACCGTATGCTAATGGTTTGATCCGGACAAACTGGGGGTTGCTGTCATTGATGTCCAGACTTACCAGTGTGCCTGAAAAAGTAACTTCATCTCCGGGATATTCCGGAAAATTATCTATCGAAGGATAATAGGCCTGTGAATGGGCCGGAACGGTTTTGACAAATCCGGTAATTCTTTCACTGTCTGTCCAGGGAACATCTGCAGGCTGCAGTGGATTGTAATAGGTAATGGAGTAGTGATGGATGGTGCTCAAAGAATCATAACTGCTCCCTTTCAGTTCATACCATGTATCGTCAGGCAAACCGTTTCCGTTTTCGTCTTTCATCACCATGACGATACCCGGTTCGGACGAATTGCTTACGGCGTTTCCGATCACGGTAAAGTCAACGCCATAAGGGTTATCCGGATCATTCCAGATCGTATGGTCAAATCCGACAATAATGTATCCGCCGAAATTACCCAGAGAGACCATTCCGCTGGTTCCGCCTACAATACTTTCTGCTGCTTCGCTTGTGCCAATACCGGGAATATTAATAAATTGTCCCGGAGCCGGTTTATATTCTATGATACAGTTGATATAAGGGTTTTTCCCTTTTTCGGCATCTCTTCGTTCCTGCCATTTATCGGGTGTTTGCGCACAGATAACAGGTGCAAAGAGGAATATTGTAATAAAAAGGAAAAATAATCGTCGGACTGCAGTGATCGGCATTTGAATCAATTCGAAGTTTTGGCTTTGATATTATCCAAACAGAAAAAAGCAGGCGTATTCATGCCAAAAGGGCTGTTATCGCTTGAAGACAGGGAAAACTCCAGCCTGGAGATAGCACTGTTTCCGGGGATATCAATGGTTACCCATTTATCTAAAACAGATGTTCCTTCTGCCAGGAATATTTCCCCTGCAGTCTCAGGTATACCCTGGCCTTTGCTATCGTATGCCTGGTAACTTAGTTTGAACCAATCGCCTTCTTCGAACTTTTTTGAGTAATCACTACCATCTTTGATCAATAAAGCTGCTACTGTGGTATTAGCTACATCAAAAGAAAGTTGTTGGACGGTTTGTGAGAAGGTAATGCTCAATTTATTTACATATATTTCAGGATCTGTTTCATCGGGCATGGAAACATATGCTATCGCAAACTTATTGTTTTCCGGATTATTACTGGCATAAACGCTGTATTGATTTTCCCAGTCTTTATTTTCCATATCATCCATTTGGGAAAATGCAAATCCGCTCCAGGAAAAATATTTCTCATCATAGATGTTGGGGAAAGAAATAATATCCAGGATAAAGGTTTCCTCCTCGGCTTTGTTGATATAATTCTCTCCGGAGGGGAAGACAATGTCCTGAAAATGAATGACGACATCCCGGAGGGTATCTTCATCTTCGTCTTTGCACGAGACCGAAAAAGCAATGATCAATGCCAGAAAAAGCAGACTGAAGCGTGAGTATATCATGATATAATTATATATTTAGTAGCACAAATGTAGTGATAAAATACGAAACGGATTACTCCTTTTAACAGGAGTAATCCGTTTCATGATATCGTTTGCCGTTCTGAGAAAGTCCGGCGACTTATATTTTTAGATCAACATCAATGCCACGCAAGCGATCACAACAAAACAAATGGTAAACAAACGTAACTTTTTCATATCTACTCGATTCTAAATACCCTAAACTATTAATTCAACACTCTATAACATTATACGCCCAAGTAATAAAAAAGTTTCAAAAAATGTTAGCTTTTGTCGGAAGACGTTTGCCTGTTGTATTTTTTGAAAAAACTTTTCCATTTCATCACCACGACACCCCAAAAGGCTTCGTTAAATATGCCGCCGCTCATTTTGGATGTTCCGGCTTTACGGTCACAAAAAATAATAGGTACTTCCATTAACCTGAAACCGTATTTCCAGGCGGTAAATTTCATTTCGATCTGGAAAGCATAGCCTTTGAAGCGTATCTGGTCCAGGGGAATTGTTTCAAGTACTTCACGTGTATAACACTTAAAGCCGGCCGTAGTGTCATATATTTTCATCCGGGTGATAAAACGAACATATTTGGATGCGCAATAAGACATCAAAACCCTTGACATAGGCCAGTTGACTACATTTACTCCGGTAACATAGCGGGAACCTATGGCCAAATCCGCTTTGCCTGATGTGCAGGCATCATGTAACAACAGCAAGTCATCAGGATTATGGGAAAAATCGGCATCCATTTCAAAGATATAATCATATTTGTATTCAAGAGCCCATTTAAAGCCTGCAATATATGCGGTTCCTAATCCTAATTTTCCTTCCCGCTCCAATAAAAATAATAGATTTGGAAACTCTTCCTGAAGCCGTTTTACAATGCCGGCAGTTCCGTCAGGTGAGTTGTCGTCCACAATTAAAATGTGAAAATCGCGGGGTAGGGAAAATACTTTCCGGATCATCCGTTCGATGTTCTCATTTTCATTATATGTGGGTATTACGATAATGTTCTTCATTGTTTATAAACAATTCCGGCTTCTGCCATTCATGTGTGTTTGTGTATGTAATGGTTTTATTTTTGATGCATCGGTAAGGGCAGAGTGAATATTTTCATATATCTTTGCAAAGATGTTGGAAATCATTGAAAGATACAAACCAAAAATTCTTAAAAACATATAAATTAAGTCGATCTCTTCAGTAAATGAAATACAAACTCAAAATTCAGGAGAAGACTCTGAAGGGAAGCGTTCGTCTTCCTTCATCCAAAAGCATCTCTAACCGACTGTTGATCATTCAGGCATTGAATCCTGGAAAAATGGACATTGTTGGTTTGTCGGATAGTGATGATACAAGGGTCTTACGGGATGGATTGATGTCAACCTATGAGACGGTTGATGTCGGCCATGCAGGTACTTCCATGCGTTTTTTGACGGCGTATTTTGCTGCGACAGGACAAGCCAAGATACTTACCGGATCGGATCGAATGAAAGAAAGACCGATTGATGAACTGGTGGATGCATTGAACCAGCTGGGTGCCGACATCCGTTATCTGGAGAAAAAAGGTTTTCCTCCGATACAAACATCAGGGAAACCGCTTTCGGGGAATACCGTCAAGATAAGCGGGAGCATCAGCAGCCAGTTTATTTCCGCGCTTTTGTTGATCGCTCCGGTTCTTCCCAACGGACTTACCATCAACATTACAGGTGATCCGGTATCATCATCTTATGTGAAGATGACCCTGAACCTGATGCAGCAGGCCGGAGTTGAAGCACAATGGAAAGAACAGTCCATATCTGTTGCTCCGCAGCCGTATCATTTATCTTATATAGAGTGTGAACGGGATTGGAGTGCTGCATCCTACTGGTATGAAATAGCATCTTTAGCCAATGATTTCGAATTGTTTCTCGAAGGAGTTGCCAATACGAGCATCCAGGGTGATGCTGTCGTATCACAGATATTTGATGCCCTGGGCGTTAAAACTACCTATACGGAGGGAGGAGCTTTGCTGACCAAAGGTCCATGTACCCAGACGCGATTTATTTTTGATTTTATCAATGCCCCCGATATTGCCCAGACGATGGCTGTTTGTTCATGCTTAAAGACTATTCCTTTCCGGTTTTCGGGGGTGAAGACTTTACGAATAAAAGAAACAGACCGGATCATGGCGCTTCAGGACGAGTTGTCGAAACTGGGGTTTTTCCTTGAAGAAACCAAACCGGGTATCATTGAATGGGATGGGAAATACATGATCCCCCAAAATGACATCACTATTTCTACTTATCACGATCATCGCATGGCGATGGCTTTTGCCCCGGCAGCTATTGTTTTTCCGGGAATCCAGATTGAAGATCCGGGAGTGGTAACTAAATCCTACCCTACATTCTGGCCGGATCTGGAAAAGATCGGATTTAAAATAGAAGAAATAGATTAAGAATAAGTCTGAAAGTTTATAAAGTTTGAAAGTTGAAAAGTAAGAATGTTCATAAAGTCAGAAAGTGAGGGTTTGAAACCCGTTTTTCCAGCATATTATCTCATTTTTTAATTCATTTATCGTTCAAAGTTCATCATTTATTGATTTTCAATCATCCATTCTCAATTCTCCATTTTCCATTTTCAATTCTTCCCACAGTTTATTCCACAAATATCCAGATTGCCGTACCCATTCCTGAAACTGACCTTCTTCTTTGATGGGTGAGGCTTTTATTTCCATTAATTGGTCCAGATCAAAGGATGAAGCCAGTATTACTTTTCCCGTTTGCCAAGCATCGAATGCATTTAACTCTTGTTCCGCATGCGCAGGAACGATCAATACAGGCTTGTTCAGGTACAGGGCTTCCGACACCGATTCAAATCCTGCTGTTCCGAAAAAAGCGCGGCAAGTTTTCATCATCCCGATGAATGACTCATCATCCAGTTGATGAAAAAATAAATTAGGATGAGGGGAATAGATTTCGGGCATATCGGGTTTATCCCAGAATACGTGGATGCAAACGTCCGGATGTTTGCTGTGCCATTGGATCACCTCTTCCGAAAACCCGTGATTAAGAAGGTAGCCCAATAGGAAAGGCTGTGTCTCAACATCAGCGTTTAGTACCTCATTGCGTAATAATGGAGGGAAAACAATTAGCTGTTGGGAAGTGTGATCAGGCATTTGACTGAAAGACAGGGCAATGCATTTGCTAGCATTGATGGAACAAAGCCGGGTGTAACATCGGAGCATTCGTTGGGTGAATGACGGTTTTCTACGGAAAGCATAGTCCGGATGCTCAAATATGAACTGATGGGCCACACAGACCATGGGTACCTGCATTTTATAACGGTTGTATACCAATCCTCCCAGTAATTCATAAAAGTTAATGACGATATCCGGATTCACTTCATGGATACGTTCGGAAATAAAGCGGATACTGTTGAAATAAGCTTTCCTTTTTTTTCGTTTTAAGTGATGAATAAAACTCCTGAAGATCAAAAAATGCTTATTGTCTTTTGTTTTCAGGAAATTGGGACTATCATATGTCCGGATAAGATTTTCGAAATGTTTTGTAAAAAAATCGGGAATTTTTCGCATTTCGCTGTATCCGAGCAATACTTCAACGATTTGATGTCCTCCATGCCGTAATATATCCGATAAAGCAATGGACTGGGTCATATGTCCCCGTCCTTCACCCTGTACGATAAAGAGAAAACGCATTGATCAGGATTTATCCGACCCCAGGGTCATTTGAACTGCTTAAACGTCCATTCCTGTGATTTTTCCCATTGCTCCGGATAAGTCCAGTGTCCGGTTTCTTCGACCAGAAATAAGGTCCTGGGGGCCTGGATCATATTGTAGGCAGCATACATGGATGTCGGAGGGCATGTAACATCATTGTACCCGAAAGAATAAAAACCTGGAACTTTTAATTGCCGTGCGAAATTCACCACATCATAATATTTGGATGTTTCTACTTTATTGGGAGTGTTGTTGGCCTTGTTGGCATCGTTGAACATATGCGGCCATCCCCCGGCACGTCCGTTCAGGTATCCGGTCAGATCACATAAAGCGGGATAGAACGACACCAATCCTTTGATCCGGTTGTCAAGTGCCGCTGTAACAATGGCCAGTGCACCTCCCTGGCTTCCGCCGGATACGACAATATTATTGCCGTCGAACTCCGGTAAACTGAAAATGAAATCAACCGAACGGACACATCCCAGATACACCCGTTTATAGTAATATCGGTCCTTATCATCCAGATTGTAGCCCCAGTATCCATCCAGAGCACCTCTTCTCAAAGCGTCATATAGGGTAGCCTCCATATTGACTGGGATACCGTGTATGCCTATCTCGAAAGTGATGGCGCCTCTTTCCGCACTACCTACATCACCATAATAAGGACGTACTCCCGCCCCCGGGACCTTTAATATGGCCGGATATTTTCCCGGAGCTTTCGGGACACATAGAATACCATACAAACGGGAATACTTAAAATTTTGCAGGTTGACATGATATACGTTGACTTTTTCCGTACAACGTTCCGGGATCAGGGTCAGCCGTGCATCCATCGGTATCTTTGCCAGGTCGCTTTTTGCTTTATCCCAGAATCCGATGAAGTCCGAAGGAAGGGTAGTGGTAGGTTGAATACCTTCCGGATTAAAGGCGGCTGTGGCCAATCCTTCATAGTTTTTCCCCTCGTATTTTGCATATACCCTGCAACGCAGGAAACCGGGGTTTTTCATCGTCCCGCCGTCAATCGTGGTTTTTCCGTTTTTTAAGACCTGGGTTTCTTTTTTTTGAGGCGGCATCATATCGGGACCTACTTCATAGCTGATTTCTATATTCTGAAGAAGGACGTCGTTTTTGGTGACTGTTACCTCAAATTTTACCTTTTCCCCGGGTTGATATACCCAATCGGGATGTTCCGGTGCAATATTTACCTTGATGAATTTTTCTCCCGGTTGTGCAAAGAGAGAAGCGGAACAGAGCATGAACCACCCTGTCATGAAAATGATAAAATTTCTTCTTGTCAGCATCTTATTCAATTTTAAGCACTCAGTGCTATTTATTATTTATTAAGTGTCACTTATTAAGTGGATTACGTTCGGAAAAATACAATATTAATTGTTTTATATTATTTATAAGGTGAATCGTATGATTATTATTGACGGCTTACTGATGCAAAACTATAAAAATATTGCTATTGGACAAGGAATCCCGGGAAATAACCGTATCAACGGATGTATATGATCCTATGGTCGATCAGGATAAAGACAACGCCGATCAGTACCGAATAAAAGATATACCAGACCATCGGAACATAAGATCTGGGAGAAATGCCCAGTTTATAGTAATTGTACCACATGAGTACAAATTTTTCAAGTATATGTATTAACCCGGATCCCAGTGCGATCCCTACTATCCCGTAATATTGTACGAAAAAGAGGGAAGCGGCAACATTCAGGATGATTTCCAGAATAGAAGCCCACATGAGGATATTGGTTTTTTTTAGCCCGATGAGAATGGTCTGCGGAAACACAATGCGGCTGATGATCATTAGCTGGTATACCATAAAAACGTCTGCGCTTCGCACGAATTCTTCATTGAACAGGAACCTGAAAATAACATTGCTGAATATCATGATAAGAACAGACAGCGGATAAAGGATATGCATCAGCCGGAGGGACTTTTCTTTTATTTCCGCCAGTATCCTGGGTATATTCTTTTTTATGGAAAATTCGGGAATCAATGCATTATGTAACCCTGAAGTCATCATGACCACAAAAGGCAGTTCTTTACAACCGTATCGGAAAACGGCCACATTTTCGGCGTCAAATGCGAGCGACGCGATAACACTGTCGATATATTGTGTAGATCCGCTTAACAGCGCACTTAATATGATCGGATACCCGACATACAGGTTGTTAAGAATGAATGGTACGGATATTTTGAATTCGGCATACAGGCATAAAAGCCGTATCAGGTATAATAATTTCAGGAAATTTACCCCGATGAGGCCCCAGAAAGCAGCTTCGATACCGTATCCCAACATGACCGGGATACAAACGGCGAGAATCTGGAGTACTGTTGAAACGATCCCATACCAGAAAATATGTAAAGGTTTATCCTGTATCAAATAAATGTGTTCGATGAGCGGGGATACATTGCTCAGTATAAAATAAATAAATACCAGATGGGGAAACGGGATTTTTGCTCCGGCCGAAAATCCGAGATTGACATTTGAAATCAATAAGATAAGGAAAGCAAATCCTATACTGAAAATCGATAACAGGATGAATGCATTGAATATTTCGGGGGATTTGCCGTCTGTCCGCTTATGTTGGACGAAAGCCATGCTTCGTTGGGAAAGCGGCAGGAAAGACTGGAGAATGCCCGTAACCCAAAAAAAACTAAGCGCTCCGCAGGCGATAAATATAATTTCCCAATCCCCGATATCTTTTTTGGAAAGCGGTATTTTAGTAAAATAAATACTGATGATAAAAAAACACAGGAAGCGCAGAAACTGGAAAATCTGAAGTGCAGAGACCTTATTTATTTTAAAAGGGAATGCCACAATTATTTATTTCTCGTTTTGTTGGGTGATCACAAGAACAGGTGTGTATGTTATTTTATCGGAAATTTTCAAGCACAACAAACACAAAATCATATTTATTGAAATAATAATCCTACAAAGATAATGAAGAAATTTACTTCAATCATTGCAAAGATCAAAAATAATCATTTATCTTTGCAGCCGAAAATGGTGGATGTAGCTCAGTAGGTTAGAGTAGCGGATTGTGGTTCCGTTGGTCGTGGGTTCGAATCCCATCTTCCACCCAAAAGCACCGGAAAAAACGGTGCTTTTTTGTTGGATATGTTTGTTCGTGATTTTGCGAATTTTTACAACACTCAATCTGTTTGTTGTGAGGGCTTTGTAAAAGTTGCTTGTGGAGTTGCAAAGAAATGGGCCCGGAGAGAAATACCGGATTCATTTTTATATATTTTTTCTTTATTTAATTACGAACCATTATTTTTGTATCCGGCAGGAAAGATTTTTTAATGGGACTTAACCAGACGATACTGTGATAGAAAAAAAATATGTTGAAACTCCTTTGATGAAGCAATACTATAGCATTAAAGGAAAACATCCTGATGCAATACTGTTGTTCCGGGTAGGGGATTTTTATGAGACTTTCGGTGATGATGCCATCCAGGCAGCGGAAATATTGGGCATTACGCTTACACGCAGGGCCAACGGATCGGCTTCTTCTGTTGAGCTGGCAGGATTTCCTTATCATGCACTGGATACTTATCTTCCGCGGCTGGTCAGGGCCGGACAACGAGTGGCCATCTGCGAGCAGCTGGAGGATCCTAAAGCGACAAAAAAGATCGTGAAGCGCGGGATCACCGAGCTGGTAACCCCCGGGGTGGTGTTGAACGACCAGGTACTGGATAATAAGGAGAATAATTTCCTGGCCTGTGTCCATGTGGAAAAGAATATGGCCGGAGTGGCATTCCTGGATGTTTCTACAGGAGAATTTCTGGTAGCGGAAGGGCAACAGGAGTACATAGACAAATTACTGAACGGATTTAATCCGAAAGAGGTGCTGGTGGAACGCAACAAACAAAGTTGGTTCAAAGAGGTTTTCGGTACCCGTTTTTATATATCGGTTCTCGAAGACTGGGCTTTTGTGGCGGATACGGCCAGGGAAAAAATGCTGGCCCACTTCAAAACCATGAACCTGAAAGGGTTCGGTGTCGACGATCAGGTGGCCGGCATAACGGCTGCGGGAGCCATCCTGCAATACCTGGATATTACCAGGCATGAACAACTGGGACATATCAACAAAATATCCCGGATCGATGAAGACACCTATGTGTGGCTGGATAAATTTACCATCCGTAACCTGGAATTACTGTATTCTTCGAATGAAGGAGGACGTACGCTCTGTGAGGTCATCGACCGTACTTTATCGCCCATGGGTGCGCGGTTGCTGAAACGTTGGATATCCCTTCCCCTGAAAGATATCCGTCGGATCAATGAACGTTTGAATGTGACGGAATATTTTTACCAGCATCCGGATATTACCGGATCCATGGGTGAATATATCCGGCAGGTGGGCGATATGGAACGCATCATCGCTAAAGTAGCGGCGGGTCGGATCACACCCCGGGAAATGTTACAATTGAAGAATGCCCTGGGACTGGTGATACCGATCAAAGAGATATGTACTGATTCGAATAATGAATCGCTGATGAGGATCGCTGATCAGCTCAATCCCTGTGCATCGATCCGTGAACGTATTGAACGGGAATTGAATGAGGATCCTCCGACGGCAGTGAATAAAGGGAATGTCATAGCAAAGGGAGTATCGGCCGAGCTGGATGAACTGAGGTATATTCAGCACTCCGGGAAAAAATACCTGACAGAATTGCAACAGCGCGAAATAGAACGGACCGGTATTACATCTTTAAAAGTACATTTCAATAATGTATTCGGTTATTATATCGAAGTTCGTAATACCCATAAGGATAAGGTGCCTGCTGATTGGATACGTAAGCAAACACTGGTGAATGCCGAGCGTTACATCACGGAAGAACTGAAAGTATATGAGTCGAAGATACTGGGTGCCGAGGAAAAGATCATGGCCCTGGAAACAGAACTGTTTGCAGGGCTGGTGGGAGCAGTGGTGGAATATATCGCCGCCATTCAGCTCGATGCCTCATTGATCGCCCGTTTGGATTGTTTGCGTTCATATGCGCAGGTGGCTGTGGACCAGCAGTATGTAAAGCCGGTCATTACCGAAGATGACAGTATCGATATCAAACAGGGACGCCATCCGGTCATTGAAGCTTTTTTGCCGCCGGACAACCCGTTCATTGCCAATGATGTGTACCTCGATACTACCGAACAGCAGATGATCGTGATTACGGGTCCCAATATGTCGGGTAAATCGGCCTTGTTACGCCAGACGGCTTTGATCGTCCTGATGGCGCAGATCGGCGGCTATGTGCCGGCAAAAAGCGCCGAAATCGGTTATGTGGATAAAATTTTCACCCGGGTGGGTGCCTCCGATAATATTTCGCAGGGGGAATCCACATTCATGGTAGAGATGACGGAAGCCGCCAGCATCATGAACAACTTGTCCCCGCGCAGCCTGATCCTGCTGGATGAGATCGGGAGGGGAACCAGCACCTATGATGGTATTTCCATTGCCTGGGCTATGGCCGAGTACATCCATGAACATCCCACAGCCAAAGCGAAGACGTTATTTGCGACACATTACCACGAACTGAATGAGATGGAGAACAGCTTTCCACGCATTAAAAACTATAATGTGGCAGTGAAAGAACTGAGCGATAAAGTTATTTTCCTGCGTAAACTGACCAGGGGCGGAAGTGAACACAGCTTCGGTATCCATGTGGCCAGGATGGCCGGAATGCCTAAGAGTATCGTATCCCGCGCCGGTGAAATACTGAAGGAACTGGAATCGAATCATGAAACGGGAGGAGTAGCCAAGCCTATTGCCGATCTGGGACAGAAGCGGGAAGGATACCAGCTTTCCTTCTTTCAGTTGGATGACCCTGTACTGAAGCAGATCAGGGATGAGATCAAGAAAACCGATATCAATAATATTACACCGCTGGAAGCGCTACAGAAATTAAGTGATATCAAAACTTGGGTAGGGTTGAAATAAGTACATAGTGCTATTTGTTGCTCTTTAAGTTGCATTGATTACGTTGTATCATGCGATATTAATTGACATTACTTAATTAACGCCAATGCTTTTGGTATAATCTTCTTCTTTTGAATGAAACTGTTCTTCCCGGTGTGAGCAGTATCTATTGATAAAATATCCGGGACGTTTTTTGGTTTCGTTGTAGATAATGCCCAGGTATTCGCCGATGATACCCAGTGCCAGCATAATGAACCCGCCTACCAGCAGCAGGATACACATCAGGGAGGGATAACCTCCCACCGGGTCACCCCAGACCGCTGCTTTGATAAAGACAATGACCAGATAGATGAATGCGGCAACGGAAGTGACCAACCCGGCAATGGACACCAGCCTCAACGGTATGACGGAAAATGAGGTCAGTCCCTTTATCGCCAGATTGACCAGTTTCAGGTAATTCCACTTGGTACAACCCGCCAAACGGGCATTCTGTTCATAATATACAGCCTTCTTGCGGAAGCCGATGTAAGAGAACAAACCCTTCATGTTGCGTTCCGTTTCTTTCAGCTCGCGCAAAGCCATGATGGATTTGCGGCTGAACATCCGGAAATCGCCGGTGTCTTTCTGTACCGGAACTTCCGACAATACGCCCAGGAACCGGTAATAGGCCTTTGATGTCCATTTTTTCATGCGCGTTTCCCCATTGCGGCTCTTACGGCAGCCATACACGTCATCATAACCTTCCATGATCCCGGAGAGCATTTCAGGGATCAATTCCGGCGGGTGCTGCAGGTCGGCATCGATGATCAGCAATATGTTTCCCCGGATGTAATCGATGCCTGCACTCATGGCGGTTTCCTTTCCAAAATTCCGCGACAGGTCGATATAGCTTACACGCCGGTCGTGGTCATGCAAAGCATGGATCATGGCCAATGAGCCGTCTGTACTTCCGTCGTTGACAAACAGGATCTCCGAAGCACAGGGCAGCCGGTCCAGTACCGCCGATAGCCGGGTGTAGCATTCATGCAGGCATTCCGCCTCATTGTATACAGGCACGAGCACGCTCAGCAGCGATGCCTCATTCGTTGGATCCGATCTTTCTTCTGATAAGTTCATAGTCATCTCTTTCACGGATTACTACCAGAGTTTTTTATTCATTCATGTTTTCCCGTTCTTCATTTTGTTCCGGCATACTTTCATTGAGCAATTCCCGGAATTCTTTTTTTAAGGTATCGCTGTCTTTCCATGCATAGGTACGGTAATGGGCATAGCCGCCAAGATACAACAGATAGCAGACCACAACAGCCATCATCCATTTTTTGCTGTGCACCGACATTTTTTGTATCCATTGTACCCCATACCACGCGATAATAAAGAATATACCCACCGAAGGCAGGTATGCATAACGATCGGCTATGATGGAAAAACGGGACATAGCGATCACATGTAGCATGAGTGATATGTTGACCAGGAAAAAAAGAAGCCCGAAAATAACCGGCCAGTCCTTACGTTTGAGTATTTTGATAAAGAATATGATCGCTGCTGCAATAATCCCCGGATAGATGAAAAAACGAACCGGAAGGGGAAGTCCCGGAGCTATCGGGAAAGGATATAGATATAGTAAGTTTACCGGGAAAATCAATTTACCCAGATATTCCAACACCGAATAGCAGGCAAATACCATCCTTTGGCCGAAAGGATAACCAGCCCAACGATCTATGGTATGTCCACTTTGGTTAGCGTAAGTACAAAGACCGGCAAAAAGGGCAAAAAGAATGAAGGGTAATTTTTCAAGCAGCAGGTATCCCCATGATCTCTTTTCGATGAATGATTTTTCCGGATCCTCGCCACAAGGAACAGATGTGCGGCCAAGCAGCCAGTCCAGAAGCAACAGGGTGGCAGGCAATACAACAGACTGTTCTTTACTGCCGAAAGAACAAACAAATAATAACCATGCCCCGATATAAAGACCGCTTTTTCCCGTACGGACATAGCGGATATAGGATAACATAGCCAATAGGACAAAGAACGTATAAAGCGGAATTTTCGAGGCGCTGATCCATGCAATGCTTTCTACATTAAGCGGATGGATAGCAAATAATAAAGCAGTGAAAACGGATATGCGCCGGGCGGTAATGGTGTCGGTACGATGATGTATCAGTTGTTGTATCAGTATCAATACCAGACAACTGTTGATCATATGCAACAATAAGGGATAAAGGTGATACACCATGGGATTATACCCGAATGCCGCATAAATAGCCATATAGACCACTTCATTAATAGGACCGTACTGGGTCACGAAAAATTCGGTAAAAACTGCTTTTAGATTATCCCATGTAAAACCAAAAATAGTGTAATGGTTCATTACCATCCAGCCATCGTCCCAGCCCCGTTGAAAGTCAAGCCCAAGAACAGGGAAATATACCAGCAGGATGGTAATACATACTCCAATATATGGTAATGCATTAGTGAATAGTCTTCTTGGCATAGGTTATGATTTCTTTGATGTTATTGGGGTGGGTGGACGAAATGTTCCGGGCAGTCATATCAGGAAATACCACACAGGCATAAGGCATTCGCTTAGCGTCAATCGCAGGAAGTAATGTATCGGCGGTCCCGTAAACAGGACAGCTAAGTCTGGTGCGTTCCCGGAAATAATAAATATCCTTAGGTTCGTTGGCTGCTATGATTACAAAAATCCTGTTATCGCCAATATATTCCCCGGCATGGCCAATAGCTTCGGCAAAATCGGCTTCAAGGCAGGAACAGGTATTGGGTGGGAACCTGAAAAGAATATACGCTGAATCCGCAATTGTTTTTGCCAGAGAATTACTTTCATTGTTCTCATCAAATAAATTGATGTTGTTCACAGTATCTGCTAAAAGTTGATGCGTCGGATTTGTATCTGAAAATAGCCTCCAGTCCTGTTTTAACATTAAAGGCAACCCTATCAGGATTGTTAATACGCTTAATCCTATGAAAAGGAATAGTTTTCTATCCATCATATTACATTTTCAGATCAAATAAAACAATTACGGGGTTGTCCCCTTCTTTCCAATTGACCAGCTCTTTCCTCGATTTAAGGATTTGAAAGTTTAGTTCATTTTCAGGGTCAAAATCAACCACACTGAAAAAATATTTCCCAGTGCTTCCTTTTGCTTCAGTAACTCCGAGAGTTACGTAATAATCAACTACTGAAATTGAACAGGCTGATTTTGTGTGTTTATTGTATAATAGAGAATTACGATTAGCCCCCCTCATACATCCAATCACAATGTAATTGTCTGTTTCATAGATGTATACATTTTCAATGAAATATTCTTCCTCAGTCATTACTTTTGTACGTTTATAAGGATCTTCCCGTGACCATTTCTCAATAATATTCACAGGTGGCTTAAGTAAATTTTTGATGCCAATCATTGGAAAAACACCCTCATTATTTATGGAGTATATAATTTCGGAAAATTTTGGAGAATAATATGTCCTGTTCGGAGAATAATAAAAACTATACGTACTAAAATTTAATAAGCCTAAATCATGTAAAAATTTTTTGTTTTTTAATAAAAATTCTATTTTCCTATCCACTATATCATAAGCAGCCAGGTTCGCAAACATTTTCCCGGACTCCCAAAGTTTAGACCAGTACATTTTATTTTCTACTAAACAGAAATTCGACAGATAATAATCTGTTTTAACATCCCGCAGGTATTCTCCCGTCGAATTAAAGATCAGGAATTTTTTCCCGAAATGATCAAATATGTATATGTCGCCATTATTCTGAATGTCAAAATCTTGGAAGCTAATGTATTCTCCGGGACCTTTCCCTTTCCGTGCAATCTTAAAAATAAATTTTCCTTGCATGTCGAAGACAAATAATGCCATGGCATTGTCAAAGTCTGCAACATAGATTTGATTGTTCCTGATCAGTACCTTACTGGGATGTCCTATAAAACATTCCTTGGATGTTTCCAATGGAATATATTGAATATGATTAACATTTAAGGGTGCCACTTTAGCTGAGTCAATATCGATAATGATTGGAATATCTTCTAAGGAATACTCAGGTAATTCCTGATTGATACATAATTGTATAAACAAGAACGAAAGAATTAAAAAAAACATTATTTTCTTCATTTTCTGTTTGGTATGATCATTTGTATTCTAAACTTACCTCCGATTTTGTTTCAGAAAATTTGAATCATATCATTAATAGACTTAAAGTCAATAGAAAGAAATATATCCCTGTTCATTATTATATTTCCAGATCAAAAATAACAACAACAGGATTATCCCCTTCTTTCCAATTGACCAGCTCTTTCCTCGATTTGAGGATTTGATAGTTTTGTTCATTTTCAGGGTCAAAATCAACTACACTGAAAAAATATTTCCCAGTGCTTCCTTTTGCTTGGGTACTTCCAAGGACAGTGTAATAATCGGATGCTAAAATTGTACAGGTATGCTTGGTGTGTTTATTAAACAATAGAGAACCTTGCTTGGCCCCTCTTACACATCCAATGGATATATAGTCGTCTGTTTCATAGATATATATATTTTCAATGAAGTATTCTCCTTCAATCATTTGTTTTATATGCTTATGGGGATCTTCATCTTTCTGTGACCATTTTTTTATGACGCTTGCAGGTGGTTTAAGTAAGTTCTTAATGCCGATTACAGGAAATACCCCTTCATTATTTATAGAGTATATAATTTCAGAGAATTTTGGAGAGTAATAAATATTGTTCGGAGAATAATAAAAACTATACGTACTAAAATTTAATAATAAATCAGATAAAAATTTTTTATCTTTTAATAAGAATTCTGTTTTTCCATTCACTATATCGTGAACAGCTAGATTAGCAAACATCTTTCCGGATTCCCAAAGCTTGGACCAATACATTTTATTTTCTACTAAACAAAAATACGACAGATAATAGTCTGTTTTTATCTCACGCATGTATTCTCCTATAGAATTATATACAAGGAATTTCTTTCCGAATACATCAAAAATGTATATATCACCATTAACCTGAATATCAAAATCACGGAAACTGATGTATTCACCAGGACCTTTTCCTTGTCGTGCGATTTTAAAAAGGAATTTTCCATTCATATCAAAAATAAATATTGCCATGGCTTTGTCAAAGTCTGCGACATAGATTTGGTTGTTCCTGATCAATACTTTATCGGCATATCCTATAAAACATTCCTTAGACGTTTCTAATGGAATATATTGAATATGGGTAGCTTTTAAGGGTGCTAACTTAGCCGAATCAATATTGATAATGATTGGAATATCTTCTAAGGAATACTCAGGTAGTTCCTGATTGATACATGATTGTATTAACAAAACTGAAAAAACTAAAAAAAAGATCATTTGTTTTATGTTCATATGGAGGTATGTTAATTGTTTACATAAGAAGACCCTTCTATGCCCCTTTTTCTTAGGGTAGCCCCACTTCTATAAAAAGAATATTTTCTTTTTATAGAAGTGCATTTTTCATAGAAGAGTCTCTTTTAAAGTTAATCTGGTGTAAAACAATTTTCACCTGTATTTACCCATGTGCCAGGAGTACAGTCGTCTGTACCTCCAGGATCACAGGATTGCTTAGAAGTAATTTTGTACTTTTGACATATTTCTTTGCCTTTTTGCACGGGAGCATCAAATACTGGATCTGTTATTACTATCTTCCTGTAGTATTTGTCATTTGCGGTTCCGATACAATCACCTGGCCATGAACTGGTACAACTGACCGATCCTGAGCCTGATCCCGAACTTGATCCTGATCCTCCGGAAGAGCCACTGGCAAGTATTTCCGGATTCAGGTTTTTGTTGCCTTTAATCCCATGTCCTGTCAGTGCATTTTCGACGGATAATCCGGTAATAGCCAAAGCTAAAAGTACACCCAGTATTTTCATGTTTTTATTCATGTTCAAAATTTTATTGGTTCATATATTTCCACAAAGCCTTATAAGCTTCCTATGACAGTGGAAAGGCCTGAAACTGTCGCCCTGTTATCCGGAATTCATGCGGATTTTCCGGTAGGGCAAAATAAACTGCCCGTGTAAACTGTAACAGCCTGTGATTACGAAAAAGAATAGCTTTTCGATAAAGGCTGGTCAGGTAATCATGTAAATATGGAAGTATATATGTCATAAATGCAATGGGTTATTCTAATATACTCAGAAAGACAGTATGTTTATTATAAAAATAGCATATACGTTGTAGACATTTTTTAAGAATGAATTAATATTATCACTTACTCATTCAGGTTATAAATAATAGTCAAAAAATATTTTTAAACATATCTCTTTATGTGGTTTAATCAGTCAATTGTATATCAGTATTACTAGGATTCGTTAAATAATTGCTGTGCAAATGTATTATTAAATTTCTAAACAAACAAATATTTCAATGTAAAAATTAAAAATATTTTTCATCAAAGCTTGAGATGTATTTATTGGTATTGCAAACATTCCTTTTGTAATCATTAAAACACTTAATCCGGGAAATAGAAATTTTTTTCGATCCATATATTATTATATTTCTATATCAAAAATGACGATCACCGGATTATCTTCTTCTTTCCAGTTGGTTAATTCTTCCCGTGTTTCAAGGATTTTCCGATGTTCCTTATAGTCAGGGTTAAGACGAACCATACCGAAGAAATATTCGCCGATACTTCCCCTGATATTATCAATTCCGAGATCCATCCCATAAAAGAAATTGGGAATGGCATAAAATGATTCTGATTGTTTATGGTACAATATGGTTATGGACTCTATCGTTTTTTTGTTGATACACTTGAAGGCAGTATACCTGTCTGTTTCGTAAATATGTACATTCTCTTTAAAATATCGCTCATCCGAATTTATCGCAAACTCATATTTTTTTTCTACCCATTCTTTAATGACATGCTCGGGTGGTATTTGCAGGTTTTTAATGCCAATGGCAGGGTGAACACCATTATGGTCAATAGAATATATAATTTCGGAAAACCTGGGAGAATAATAAACCATACCATTCGGCGAAGAATAAAATCCATATGAAGTAAAATCCAATGATAATTTATTATCATTCAAATTTATTTTATTGTTTAATAAAAATTCTGTTTTTTTCCCAGGAATATGATAGACGGCTAAATTGGCATACATCTTTCCATATTCGGAAAGCCTCGACCAGTACATTTTATCCTTTGCCAGGGTAAAATAAGAGAAAGAATAATCTACCCTTAATTCTTCCAGGTATTTTCCTGCTGCATCAAATATCAAAAATTTCTTTCCAAAATGATCAAACATATAAATATCGCCATTGGTTTGGATATCAAAATCGCGGAAACTGGTGTATTCTCCGGGTCCTTTTCCGACCCTGGCAATCTTGAAAAGGAATTTTCCGGTCATATCAAAAACGAACAAAGCCATGGTTCTGCTGCTAAAATCAGCGACATAGATCCTGTTATTCCTGATAAGCACTTTATCTGCGAAACCTATCAAACAATCACGGTTGGTTTCCAGCGGCAGATACCGTACGTAACCCGTTTTTAAAGGAATATATTCAACCGAATCGATGTCCACCACAAGGGGTACATCCGTAAGGGAATATTTGGGTAATTCCTGATTGACACATAATTGTATAAACTGGAACGAAAGAACTAAAAAGAAAGTTATTTTTCTCATTTTATGTTTGTTATGGTCATTTGTATTCTAAATTTACCTCCTAATTTTGTTTCAGGAAATTTGAATCATATCATTAATAGACTTAAAGTCAATAAAAAGAAATATCTCCCTGTTCATTATTATATTTCCAGATCAAAAATGACGATCACCGGATTGTCTTCTTCTTTCCATTCCTTCAACTCTTCCCGTGATTTAAATATTTTCAGATGATACTCATTATCAAGATTAGGATCAAAATAACTGAAAAAATATTTACCGGTGCTACCTCTGATTCCATTAGTTCCGATATCTGTATAATACCGGAAAAACGGTGAGCAACATATCGAATGTGAATTTTTATCATATAAAAAAATACTAGAACTGACAGTTGTTTCTGTAATACATTGGAAAGTAATGTACCGGTCTGTTTCATAAGTATGTATATTTTGTTTAAAATACAGATTATCAGAATCAATCCCCGAATCAGAACCAGGACTTTTTCCGCCCCACTCCTTTATTACATGATCAGGTGGAATATTCAGATTTTTGATACCAATTGCAGGATGGACACCTGTACTGTCAATAGAATAAATTATTTCAGAAAATTTGGGTGAAAAATAAACCATACCATTGGGTGAAGAATAAAACCTATATGAAGTATAATTTAATAAATTTAATTCATGTAGGAATTTTTTATCCGTTATTAAAAATTCTGTTTTTTTTTCTTTTTTGTTATAAACAGCTAAATTGGCGATCATTTTATTATATTCCCAAAGTATTGACCAATACATTTTATCTTTAACCAGGCAGAAATGGCTGAAAGTGTAATTGACACCAAATTCCTGTAAATATGTTCCTGCCGGGTCAAAAACTATAAATTTTTTCCCGAAATGATCAAACATATAGATGTCGCCATTGGCCTGAATATCAAAATCACGGAAACTGATGTATTCTCCGGGTCCTTTCCCCATCCTGGAAATTTTAAAAAGGAATTTTCCATTCATATCAAAAACATACAATGCCGTTGTTTGATAAAAGTCTGCAACATATATTTTATCATCCCTGAAAAGTACTTTATTTATACGGCCTATTAAGCAATCAGAAGTCGTTTCTAAAGGAATGTACCGGATATAACTTAAATTTAGGGGAATTGATTGAACCGAATCAATGTCCACTACAATTGGAGCATCTGTTAATGAATATCCGGGCAATTCCTGATTGATACAGATTTGTGACAGAAAGAATGAGAGTATGATAAAAAAGCTGATTCGTTTCATTTTCTAAATATATAATGTGGTAGTATGTGGCGTGGTTTTTATCTATATTTGAATTTTAGCCTGTCAAATGTGATAGGAAGATTCCTATTTGATTTTTTTCTGATCCGGTTCTATCGAAAACTCTCGATATCTGCATCCCGTGGAAAATATACTATTCACAAGAATCAGGAGGCAGATCTACAATAAGCAATTGACCATCCGTTTTTGATGTTTTTTCAGGAAATCCAAATGAATGCATTTTATATTTTCTCATGGCAAATATACTGGAAAAGGAGCGCTTTTATTATTTACGGAAATAATTATTCAGTATTTTCAAAAAAATATAATCATTTTCGTTGATAAAAAAAAGGTATTCGTTGATTCTGAATTCTCTGCCGGCAATAAAGGAATCATTTTTGTGTTTTGCATAGTATTATGTAACCTTTAAAACTTTTCAGACATGAGGACCAGATATTTTTTTCTTTATTGCATTTGCATCGCAACTTTTGTGTTGTGCGCATGCTCCAAAAATGAGTTGTCTGATAATATTCCGGACGAGAATGAGCAAGTCGATCAGACAGATCCGGGAAATTCGGAAAATCCGGAAATCCCAGAAGATCCTGGTGATCCTGGCGATGATGAATTGATCCCCAATTCACAGGAAATCTATTATGAGAATGCCATTACCATCGCATTCTCAGGAAACAACGTGGTCATCGATAATCCTTTCTCCGAAAACGGAGTAACGGTAGAGGAGGATAACGGACATGTCGTTATTCGTTCCACCATTACCGACAGTGAACTGAATTATATCCTGTCAGGAATCACCAGCGACGGTTCGGTGAAAATATACGGTGAGAAAAAGTTCGGGTTGATACTGAACGGGGTCGGCATCACTAATCCCAACGGTGCGGCCATCAATATCCAGAATAAGAAAAAAGCGCTGGTTACCATTGTCGACCAGACAAACAACCGGCTGATCGACGGCGCTGTTTATACCTATACCGACGGGGAGGATATGAAAGCAACCTTTTTCAGTGAAGGCAACCTTGACATATCCGGAAAAGGATCGCTCGAGATCCGTGGAAAAAATAAACATGGTCTCTGTACCGATGGAGCTTTAACATTTACGGATGGTGTCATCCATATTAAAGAAGCTGCCAGTGACGGTATTCATGCTAACGACGAGATCATCCTTTCAGGTGGTACCCTCACGATACGATCTGTCAGCGATGGAATTGAAAGCGAAAGCAAGACGGAAGCCATTGAAATTACCGGTGGAACGTTGAACATAGTTACTACCGGGGAGAAAGGTCATGCTATCAAAGCCAAATATAATATATACATCGATACCGGAGGGAGTGTAGACATCACTGTATATGGCGATGCATCCAAAGGGATCAAGCCAACCGGGGACTTGACCATCATGAGAGGAAATATCACCATCAATACTGCAGGTAATGCCATCTGGGAAGAGGATGAACAGGACCTTTCTTCTGCGGCGGGGATCAAGTGCGACGGTAACCTGCTCATAGAATCGGGTACCCTGTATATTTTAAGCGCAGGCTCGGGAGGCAAAGGCATCAATGTAGACGGTACCATTACAGTGAATGATGGCGATATAACAGTCATCACCACCGGTAACCAGCATGTGTACAACCGGAACAACGACACAGCCGCTAAAGCGATAAAAAGTGACGGCGACCTGACCGTCAATGGCGGCACCATAAAAATACGTACCTCTAAGACCGAAGCCGAAGGGCTTGAGAGCAAAGCGACGCTGACCATCACCAACGGTGATATTGATATCGAAGCATATGACGATGCGGTCAATGCTTCGAAGAATATACAGATAGACGGTGGGAAGATTTATTGTAAAAGCGAGACCAATGATGCGATCGACTCCAACGGAACAATCTTCATTACAGGGGGAGTGGTTATCGCTGTTGGCGCATCGTCTCCTGAAGGCGGATTTGACTGCGACAATAATCGTTTCTCCATTACCGGAGGCACCATTCTCGGTATAGGAGGAAGTACCAGTAGTCCGACGGCCAGCGCAAGTGCCCAACGCTCGGTTATATTCCAGGCATCCGCCAATGTGCAGGTCATACATATTAAAAATACTTCCGGTAGTGCCGGAGTGTTGACATTCAAGCTTCCGGTAATCTACAGAAGCAGTTCAACAGTTCTGTTCAGCAGTCCGTTATTGGAAGGGAGTACCGGGTATACCATCTATACCGGTGGAAGTATTTCGGACGGTAGTAGCTTTCACGGCCTCTATACAGATGCGACCTATAGCGGCGGTTCTTCATCCGGCACATTTACTACTGGTTCGGCGGCAGGAGCGGTCACGAGTATAGGATCTTCCAGCGGTCCGGGCGGTGGAAGGCCATAAATGAACACCTTTTTCTGAAATAATGTCCGATCAGATTCGCCGTTATGTTATCTTTGTATGCATCACGGCGAATTAAGCGCTCAGTGCTATTTATTGTTTTCTTAAATCGCATTGATCAAGTCGATTACGTTCATGTAACATTATTTGTTTTATATTACTTATTTATTGAAAACTTAATTCCGGAGGATAAAACAATGAAAGCCCGTAATCAGGTCCTGCTTGAGAATGGAATCTATTTCCTGATATGGATCGTTATCTTTTTGGTTCCGCTTTTCGGATATAACGACAATCAGGGTATCCGTTGGGATGATGTCAGGGATTTCTGGCTCCGGCTGCTTCCGTTTTTTTCCCTCTTTCTGGTCAATAATTACCTGCTGCTTCCGTTCCTGTTTCTGAAAAAGAAGTATATTGCCTATTCCTGTTCGGTGCTTTTTCTAATTGTCCTTTTGTCGTTTTTCTTTTTCTCCGGGCCATCAGACGCTCCTTCCCGTAAAAATCCTTTTTCCGGACAATCAGACATGATGTTCCACGGAAAAGACGGAGATCCCGGGCGAAAGGATGGGTTCGATATCTCACGGAAACCTGAATTTACCGATTCTATGGCAGGTAAGCCTCCGTTTATCCGTCATGGTGACAGGCCGTTTCCCGATAAAGGTTTTGCTCCGCACCGGCTGGCGCCTTTCCGGTGGGGCCCGATATTGAATAACTGGTTACTGGCCATCTTACTGGTAGGATGTAATATTGCCATTCGTCTTCTGTTCAAATCCATCCGTGATGCCCGCCGTTTCGAAGAGCTGGAAACCCAGACATTGAAAGCGGAACTCGATTACCTGAAAGCACAGGTTAATCCGCATTTTTTCATGAATACGCTCAATAATATACATGCATTGATCGATATCGATGCCGAAAAAGCAAAAGATACTGTTATCGAATTGTCCCGGATCATGCGGTATGTATTGTATGAAGCCGATAAAGCCCTGGTACCGCTTCAAAAGGAAATCGAATTTCTCGGGAATTACATATCCCTGATGCGAATCCGTTTTTCGGATGATGTGGAGATCACCACCGTTTATCCCGACCCGCTTCCCGACCTCCTTCTTCCTCCGCTTATCCTGATCCCCCTGCTCGAAAATGCGTTCAAACATGGAATCAGTCATCAGGAAACTTCATATATTCATACCCGGCTTTTCGTCAGTGACGGATATCTTTCCTATGAGGTAACCAATAGTAGTTTTTCCGAACCGGCCGGAGAAAAAGGAGTAGGAATTGAAAATTTACAAAAAAGATTAGCCCTGCTTTTTGACAGTGACTATGTACTGGATCTCAGAAATGAGGAAAAAGCATATATTGCCATCCTGAAAATACCTGTGAAATGAAGATGCGATGTATAACTATGGACGATGAACCTCTGGCTCTGGCACAGATGTCGAAATACATCGGGAATACACCATTTCTCGAACTGGTCGCTGCCTGCCGTAATACAAAAGAAGCACAGGAAATTCTGTCAGGACAGGAGATAGATATCCTGTTTGCCGATATACAGATGCCCGGGCTTAACGGACTGGATTTTGTCCGGTTATTGCCTGTAAAACCCTTGATTGTATTTACAACGGCTTTTCCTCAGTACGCATTGGATGGTTTTCGGGTAGACGCCATTGATTATCTGCTCAAGCCTATCAGTTATAAGGAATTTTTACGTTCAGCCGAAAAAGCATACCGGCAGTTTACTCTTTTGGAACATTCAAAGGGTCAGGAATTACCCGAAGTGATCTTTGTCCGGTCGGAATACAAAACGATTCCCCTTGCTATAAAAGATATTATCTATGTAGAAAGCCGAAGTGAATATGTGCGTATTTTTACCGCGACAAGCCGGCCGGTAATGAGTCTGGGTAGTATGAAATCCTACGAAGAAAAGCTAAAAGACCATGGATTTATGCGGATTCACCGTTCTTACATTATTAACCTGCAAAAGATAAAAGCCATAGAACGGAAACACATTCTCCTCAGAGACGGTAAACAAATACCTATAGGCGAGTTATACGAGGAAAAATTCAGAAAATATATTTCCGGATGATCTGAAAATCTATGATTTACTCAGGTCCGGTTACGATCAGATGTTACATATAAACAAGCCTGTTTTATTGATCTTGCATGATCCACACCTTTGCCTGTTCAATGATATTATCCGACTTCCCGTCTTTGGTATTCAGCAAAACCGGTTGGTAAGGGGCAATGCCTGTTTCAATGCTTCTCTTGTGGATATCATACATCGGGTTGGTAGACAGTTCCACTGTCCATCCGTTATACAATTCGGCAGATATGGGTGC